>CAZTBS010000004.1:0-38235 GCA_964612125.1 uncultured Leucobacter sp.
CAGATCGTGCTCCAGAAGTCCATGTTCCTGACCTCACCTTCCGGCCCGGTTGGGGGCCAAGCCTAGAGTTTCGTGTGAACCCAGGGTAGCAAGCGGCAAGCGGCCCCTGCCTACCTCAGCCAGAGCTGGGCGCGCCGCAAAAGTGCTAACGAAAGTGCTAAGCAACCTGCAGGTCGAGGTATCGCGGTGGAGTCATCCACAGGGCACATGCCGTAGATCGTTGATTTCATGCGGCAGAACGCCCTTCCAAGATTCGCGGCGCGAGGGGGTCGAGGTCAGTTCAAGTCCCCCCTCGCGCACGAGAAGAAGAACCCCTAACCTGGCACGTTGTGCCGCCGGTTAGGGGTTCTTCTCGATTGCGGGGCAAGCTCATTGCTGCATGGCAGCTCCACTCTTGCGCCTGCGCACGAAGATGAGAATCGCACCCAGTGTGAGCAAACCAACTCCGGAAAGCCCGATGATGGTGAGGGCGCTCAACCCTGAACCAGTCAAGGCAAGTCCTGGGGTGGGATCCGCAGGATTGCTTGGGACTGTCGGTAGCGGACTGGCGCTCAACAGCGCAGGCGGCGAGGCAATGGGAGTCTCCCACGGATCCGCAGCGGAAACTGGTGCATCGTTCCAGGTACCGTGCCCGGTGACGGTGCCGACGTTGGTGTATGACGTTCCGTCTCCGATGGATCCGGTGCCGGTGCACACCATCGACCCGCCGATTTCCAGCGTGTCGGCGGGGCAAGTCACTGCAACGCCTTGGTCATCAACCACCGTGAGCCCAGCGAGCGGCTGCCCACCGGTGTTTACCACGGTGTAGCTCCAGGTCATTTCGGTGTTGGGGAACAGGATGTCGCCTTCCCCGTGACCCTCAGCGTCCTTGATGATTACCACCGCCGCATCCGGATGCTCGACCCTGATCCACCACGGATCTTCCGCACTCACCTGCGTACCGGTGAGTTCGCCGAGGCCGATGACGGTGCCGAGGTTTTGGTAGCGGTCCGCGGTCCCGATGGATCCCGAGCCGGTGCAGACCATGGTCTCGTTTGGAGCGAGCGTATCCGTCGGGCAGGTGACTGCGACTCCCTGGTCATCGGTGACGACGAGGGTGATCAGCGGCTCTTCGCCGGTGTTCACCACCGTGTACTGCCAGTCAACGACGTGGTTTGCCGGTGCAGTGCCGCGTTCGATCGCGTTGGTCGAACCCTTCACGATTTCGACCGCGGTGACCGGTTCGCGTACCGTGATCGACCACGGGTCATCATCGGTGAGCGAGGTCTGGGTGAGTGTGGTGATGCCGGTGACGGTACCGATGTTGGTGTAGTCAGGGCCAGCCCCCACACTCCCCGATCCGGTGCACACCATCGACTCACCCGGAGCGAGCACCGTCGCGGGGCAGGTCACCACCACGCCCTGATCGTCGGTTACGGCAACCGTATCCACCGGTTCTTCGCCGACGTTCGTGACGAGGTACTCCCAGTCGATGCTCGTGTTCGGTCGCACCCATCCGGTTTCGACGTGACCCGGAGCGGTCTTATCGATCGTCAACCCGACCGCATAGGGGGTCACGTTCACCGACCAGGGATCCGAATCGGATACCGGAGTCCCGGAGATGGAACCGACGGCTTCCGCGAGCCCCACGTTGGTATAGCTCGGGCCGAAACCAACTGACCCAGAGCCGGTGCAGGTGGTTGACTCACCGACTGCGAGCTCGGTCACCGGGCAGGTCACGATGACGCCCTGGTCATCGGTCACCCGCACGATCACGAGCGGCTCTTCACCAGTGTTGGTCACGCTGTAGGTCCAGTCGGCGATCGTCTCCGCGTCGACGGTGGAGCCCTCAGCGATGTTCGTCGAGGTCTTGTCGAGCTGGATCGCAGGATCGGGCATACGCACGTTCACCGCCCACTCATCGCTGTCGGTCACCGCGAACCCGGAGTAGTCGCCTTCGCCAACCACGACGCCCACGTTGCGGTAGGGAGATGCGGTGCCGACGCTGCCGGTGCCCATGCAATCCATCGACGCACCAGGTGCCAGCTCGGTCGCCGGACAGGTTACTGCCACACCACGCGAGTCAGTCACCGCAATATCCACGACAGTCTCAGCCCCGGGGTTCGTAACCCGGTACGTCCAGTTCACGGTGGTTTCCGCCATGAGAGTGTCGCCCTCATGCACATCGGCCGAGAACTTGTCGATCTGAATGCGCGGATCCACCGTCGTGACAGTCACCGAGCACTCAGGCTCCGTACCCTCGACACAGTTGGTGGGATCGTCACCGACGGTGCCGATTACGGTGTTCGTCACTCCGCTGTGCGCCGAAGCGTCGTTGACCTGCATGGTGAGCAGAATCTCCACTGTCTCCTGCGCACCGAGTGAACCTTCCCAGGTCAGCTCTTGGCTGAGCGGATCGAACCGGACTGTGCCCGATTCGACACCGTTGATGGTTGCGATGGCGTTAACATACGACGCGACCTGCAACACCTCGCTCAGATCATCAACGAGCAGCACGTCATCCGCACGAGCATCCAGCTGGTTCGTCGCGGTGATCGTATACTCCAGCGTGTCACCAGCCATGATGGTGGTGTCTTCCTCTGGACTCGTCTTCGTGACGGTCACGTTGCTCGGGGCGCGAACACCCACGCGTGCAGACTCGGCTGCCACGAGTGGATCGGCGCCGACAAGCGCGCGGCCGGCGAGCGTATTCCAGGCAATTGCGCTGCTCGCGGTGTTGGGCGGGAGATCCACCCCAAAGCGGAGTGTGAAGCTGGAACCGCCAGCCCAGTCGCCGTTCAGCTGCACGCGGAGCGCACGCACCTGGTCGGTGCCACCGAACGTTGCGGGGTCTGTGGTCCAATCGTTGACACAGCCAGGATTCGTGGGGAACACCTCGGGGCGGCACGGGTTCTGCGAGGCCGAGTACGACACGACCACGTTGTTCACGGTGCTCTGAGAGACGACTCCGGTGAATGTCGGCTGGAAAGCACTGCCGCGAGGGCTCACAGCATTGCCCGTCAACGCCCCGGTATCACCGGGAGTGGGGAGCAAGTCGTACAGCACCACGTTCGAAAGGGTTGGCAGGCCACCGTTCTCCCACCGCAGCAAGTACTCCGCGGCACCCGAGGTCGACACCACAGACTGGTTTCCATCACTCCAATCAGGCGATTGTGGATCACGCACCAGCTTGGTCAACACGCTCGTGGGAACGATATTGGTCGGCTGGAACGTGGTGCCTGCGCGCCAGGCACACGACGAGTCATCGGTCGTGAGACCATCCGCGTCAACATCGTTCGGATCATTCGCAAGGTAGCTTCCGTACACGCATCCGCCGATCTGAATTGCGTCACCGTTCATCGTCGTGAACGCATCAGCATTCACCGGACCATACGGCGCAGCGTACGTGGGATCGATCGTGATCCGTGCCGAAATGAACGGCCATGCGTCGTCTACCGTTGCCGGAACTGCAGGCGTCCCAAGGAGCGGGGTGATCACGATGCGCCCTGGAATACCCGCATTGAGATCCTCGGGAATGTAATTCACCGTGTAGTGAGAACTGTTCGTCACCTGCGGCGCCGGTGAGTTCAGCACCAGGGTTGACATATCCCCATTTCGAGGCTCGTACCCTGGCGGCAAAACCATGGTGTAGTTCGGAACCGCAACATTCGGGTCAAGGCTGTACACCGTCATCGACGAGAGCAACTGCCGGTTCGCGGAGCTTCCGGTGAACTGTATGAAGGTACTTGCGCCGACCATGTCGCGCACGACACCGGTGCCGGAGGTTTCGCCGGTGAACACGTAGTTGATGACGGGGTTCTCTACCCGAATATCAACCGTGTTATTCAGGTACATCTCTCTGTTCGCGCCCGGCTGCAATCGCGCTTCCGCGGTGAGTGAAATACGTCCCGAGCCGGACATTGGCTGCGTGGTGGCTTCGAACCCGGCGATCACGAGTCCTGGGAACTGTGGCAGCGACGAGAGGCTCGGGATCGGACGGGTCGTGCCGTCGTACACCTCACTCGTGCCGTCGGAAAGGTGCAGAACGAGACGCTGCAGGCCAATGCTCGTGGCGGAGCCGGTCGTGGGCACCCGTTGCGCCGCAATGTTATAAAAACCCGCGCTCGGGTCGGTGCAGTTCACCTGCGATTCGAAGGTCTCGACAACAGCCCCGTTCACTGGGTTACTGAAGCAGGGCAGCCAGTCGGTGAAAGTCACCACGTCACCGTCGATGAGACGCGAGGCGGACATGGTGTAGAAGTGCGTAGCGAGGGCATTACCAGAGGTCCCCGAATATCCGTATGGCACTGAGGCCCTGAACGGAGCGCAATGCCCGCCGGGGTTCGGTGTTCCCACCGGCAGAGCAAAACGCCCCGCGCCGCACTTGCTGATGAGCGCACCCTGACGCTCCACGAGCAAGTTGCTGTGAACGGCAGAAGCAGTAGTGGATTGCTCCACACCTGCCGTATCGATGAAGCGCCGCTCAAGGGTGTTGGTGATGTCTTCCCGATAGTCAGGATCTGTCTGATCGGTCACTGCTGGCATCTCAATGCGGAGAATGTAAGGAAGTTCAGTCAAGTTCGTGCAAGATGTCCACGTCACCGTATGGCTCGCAGCGTCGTACACTCCACCACCGGTCGCTGACAGAAACGTTGCGCCCGCGGGCAGGGTGTCGATGATCTGCAGGGTTCCAGCAACGACAGTGTCGTGCTGATTCGTATGAGCTGACAACTGTGCCACACACGAAGTCCACGTGTTTGCATTCGGATCCCAGACGCCACGCACATTCGGGGTGATCTGGTAGGTCGCCACCATGGCGCCCGGTGCAGAGCCAGGGCCGGCCCCCAGGAACAACTTCTGGGGTTCAAGGAGATCGCGAGCCGTGACCGTGTACTCGACAGCGTCGCTCGTCACCGTGGGGAACGCGCTTGACGCAAGCTCGGCTTGACCCGCGGTGAACCCTACGCCGTCACCGGTCGCACCGTGAGGTCGAACGGTGATCACAAAGTTCTCTTGAGTACCCGCAGGAATGGGCGAAGTCGCACGCAAGGTCACAGTTGCTGAGTTCGCCGTTCGAGTGATGTTCTGCGTGAACCCAGCCACTGACGTAGGTGGCAGGGTCACGCTGATCCCCCACAGATCCATTTCCTCAACCGCGCCGGCGGGGGCATCGAGTGTGATGGGCACCTGAATGACCACATCGTCGCAGGCGGTGCCCTGACCACCAGAACAGGACCACGACACTGTGGTCTGAAACGCTGAACTCACCACCTGACTGGTCGGGCCGTTCGCGATCAGGCTGATCGCGCCCGTGGTGTTCGCGAGCGCAGCCGGTGCCGGGATGAGTGCTGCGGGTATCGCAAGTAGGCCGGTGATAGCCATCACGCCGAATGCACGCAGCCCCCGATGGAGCTTGTTCTTGGCGGCACGCCGCCTGCGCCAATCCCAGCGCGCAACCCTTCGCCAGTTTGGACGAGCGTGACGCCCATGCTGCATCGGAGTGGAATCGTCTCTGACCCCACTCGCATTCTCCCGACCATCCATGATTCTCCTTTCGCCCCACCACGCGCACAGAAAACACACGCGGTTCCCTCTGCTTTGTAGTGGTCTCGACGAACGCAGAAACTACTCAGTCCAGAATTTGGTGCCGAAATTGGTACCTTCTGCTCGTTCCGACCTCACGGGGCAGAGACATGTCTGGGCTGCGGATAGACCTCCGAAAGGATGTTCAGGCGCACCAGAATCCTGCGATGAGGGGGTGCTTACCGTGTGCGACTGGACAGCCGCGATGCGGTAGCACGGCTCGCATGCCTCAAGGATTGGTGCTCCGCACACGAATCGCCGGTTCTCGGGTGGTTCCTCTCGCTCCAACGACCAGGCAGTGTTCTGGCGCGTAAAGAGTGGAATCGTTAGTACAGCGGCGAATGGCCGGGTGTGATCCGCTCACTCTCGCGCACCGGGCCGGGGGGAGTGCCGTCTCCGAATGGTTCGCCACCGAGCCGCTCGCGCCCGTGCGGCTCAAGCCAGTTCGCGAGATCGGGCCCCGCAGGCACAATCTGAGTGGGATTAATGTCGATATGCGTCATGTAATAGTGCTGCTTAATCTGCACAAAGTCGACCGTGTCACCAAAACCCGGCGTCTGGAACAGTTCACGCGCGTACCCCCAGAGGTTCGGCATTTCGCTGAGGCGGTTACGATTCGCTTTGAAGTGCCCGTGATACACCGCATCGAAACGCACCAGCGTCGTAAATAACCGCACATCAGCCTCGGTGATGGTGCCGCCCATCAGGAAGCGACGTGTTCCGAGCCGCTCTTCCAACCAGTCAAGTGCATCCCACAAGCGCACATACGCAGCATCGTAGGCTTCCTGCGAACCAGCAAAACCACAGCGATACACGCCATTGTTCACTTCGGTAAAGATCCGCTCCAGTAGCGGCCACATCTCCGCTAGCTGATCGGCAGGCAGGAGGTCAGGTGCCCCCTCACGATGAAACTCACGCCATTGAGTCGAGAAGTCCAGGGTGATCTGGGGATAGTCATTGGTCACCACCGCGCCAGTCGGAATGTCGACGATGGCTGGTACCGTAATTCCGCGCGGGTATCCGGGGAATCGCTTGAAGTAGTTCTCTTGCAAGCGTTCGGTGCCGAGCACGGGATCGCGATGGCCCGGGTCGAGATCAAAGGTCCAGGATCGCACGTCGTGCACCGGGCCTGGCCTCCCAAGCGAGATGACGTCTTCGAGACCCAACAGGCGACGCACGATTACCGCACGGTTTGCCCAGGGACAGGCGTTCGCGGCGATCAGTCGGTATCTGCCGGGTTCTACCGGCCAGGCCTCGGCCCCCTCACGCAAGCCAAACCCAACGGATCCGACCTTGGAGTGCGGGGGCGTCGGGAGTGCGCGCACCGCCGATGGATCTGCGACGATGCGATCCTCAATGTAATTGGTGTCGCGGTCGAATTCTGCACCCGTGGTCACGTAGGCGCCCTTGGTCGAGAACTGCTCATCATTCAGTGCCATGGCTGGACTCCTTATTATTGGCTCTCTCGATGCAGTCGAGTCTAGAGGTCTAGCTTGCGGAACCTCACCGGATGCTGCAGGGGCCGGAAGGCCCGGCGCGCGTACCATGACGGTATGAACCCTGCACCGGAGGCAGCAGCTCAACTCCTCATCGTCGAAGACGACCGAGATCTGCGCGGCATGCTCGCGGAAATCTTCGCCGAGGAAGGCTATTCGGTTACCACTGCACCAGACGGCCAGCAGGGCCTGCACGTGTTGCTGACACATCACTTCGATGCAGTAGTGCTCGACCGCGGACTGCCAGCGATCGACGGACTTGATCTACTTGCGCGGATCCGCCGTTCCGGCGTCGACACTCCCGTGCTGATCCTGTCGGCTCTCGGCAACCCAGCCGACCGCGTTGAAGGACTGGATTCGGGCGCCGAAGACTACTTGACGAAGCCATTTGACATCGCGGAGCTACTGGCGCGGGTGCGCGCACTCCTGCGACGACACCGCGACACCGCACGCACCCTGGCATTACCGCAGCAGCAGCAGCTGAACGTTGAAGCGCATGAGGCGATTACCGTCTCCGGTGAACGCATCTCACTGTCGGAGCGCGAGTGCGCACTGCTCGAGGCCCTGGCTCGTGAGCCCTCCCGCGTCTTCGAACGGCATGCCCTGTTGCACGCGATCTTTCCGGAGGCCACAGATGTCGGAGTGGTAGACACGTATGTGCACTACGTGCGGCGCAAGCTGGGGCGCGAAGTCATTGCAACGGTGCGCGGCATCGGGTACCGGCTCGGTCGCGCATGAGCGGCCAGAATCGTGACGCGCAACTGGTGGGGCGCGCTGCGCGAAAACTTGCTCTCCAGTTCGCGATCGTGATCGCAGTGATTCTCGCGGTTGTCGGCGCGGTAGTTTCCATCACCGTGAACGCGAGCATCCGCAACTCATTTGCCCAACAGCTGGACGCTGCGATCGAAGGGCCGCTCCCGGAAGAATTCACCCCGGGCAGCGTAGTCGCCGTCATCATGAATGGTGAGCTGCGATCCACACGCGACCTGCCCGAAGGGCTTCCGGATATTGCCGCGTTGGAACGTGCGTTGCGCGGTGAAGAACACATCACCACCACGGTGACTCATGAGGATCACGAGTACCTGATCTACACCGAGCAGGAAGACGATCGTGTAGTGCAGGCGGCAGTTGATGTGCATGACGCCTCTGAAGAGCGTGAGCGCGTGAGCGGAGCACTCGCGCTCGGCGGCATTGTCGGTGTGGCTGCCGCAGCAGTGGGGTCGTATTTCCTGGCCCGGCGTGCCATGCGACCGCTCGCTACCGCACTCGCCAAGCAGCGTGGCTTTGTCGCCGATGCCAGCCACGAGCTTCGCACGCCGCTGACCCTGCTGAGCACCCGCGTACAAATGCTGCGGCGTAAACTCACCGCAGAAACACCCCGAGCATCACTGGCATCCGAGATTGCGGCCATTGAGCATGACACCCAATCGCTCACCCGGCTCCTGGAAGACCTGCTCGCGGCAGCAGATGAACGACCGGTCACCCCCGAGCCGGTTGACGTAATCGCACTCGCCACCGCCACCATCGCGGCGGCCGAGGCACAGGCCGAGAACGCTGACGTGCAGCTCGAACTGTTCGCAGATAGCCCGGCACGTGCCCGAGCCACCCCGCAGGGGCTGCGGCAGATTCTCACGGCATTGCTCGCGAATGCCATCGATCACGCCCACGGTCGAGTCACCGTGCAGGTCACCACCGACACACGCACCGTTACGCTGCAGGTGGCTGACGATGGTGATGGCTTCCCTGCGGGCACCGATGTGTTTGCGCGCTTCGCCTCGCATCGCACGCACACCGACAGCAGCCACCATTACGGGCTCGGCTTATCACTGGTGGCCGACATTGTGCATCGACTCGGTGGATCGATCCGCATTCGACCCGAACTTCCGGGCGGCGTCATTGAGGTGACCCTGCCCCGCGCCTGAACCAAGAGCGTCGTCAAAGAATTCTGGAAGAATTCCCCCTCATTCTGAAAGTACCCATCATTTGGACTAACGAAGAGGATCCACGATGACACTTCGAGAAGACGGCTTTCGCAGAGCTCGTGCGTTCACCGGCACCCTCGTTGCCGCCTCGCTTGCTGGCGTTGGTATCGGCGGCGCAGCGCTGTGGGTTGCCACCACGCAAGTGTCCGCGACCCCGGAAGCCAGCGCTGAGGCGAGCTCAACACCCACGGCTGCCCCCGCACAGGTCATACCCGCACCTACGGTCTCCCTGAGCTGCGACGATGACGACAACCGCTTCGAATGGGGCGGTGACGATGACTTCGAGGACGACGGTGCGGAGCACGCTGAGGATTCCGAAGACGATCGCGAGCATGAGTCCGATGACGATGACCGCGAAGCAGACGACTCGAGCTGCAGAGTCGTCACCAGCGCACCCAGCACATCAAACTGGAACCTCAGCGGCTCCGCAGCACCGGTCGCCCCCTCCACCCCCGCAGTGCCGAACGCCAGAACCAGCGGTTCCTAACATGACTGACCGTGCTCGCTGGGAGGTATGGTCAACCACCGCCGAAATCACCACAGTGGATCCGGCTGACCTCCCCCGGCTCCGCCGCATCGCCGAACAGACCATCGAAGAGGTCGACCGTGCCTGCAGCCGCTTCCGCGGCGACGCAGAGATCGTGCGGCTCGCACCCCATTTCGCAGAGGGCACCCGCGTTTCCGACGTGCTTGCCCGAGTGCTCAGTGACGCACTCATCGGTGCACAGCTCACCGACGGACTCGTCGATCCTACGCTCGGCGCACTACTGCACGAACTGGGATGGGTCGCGGCAGGGGCGAGCACGACACCGCTCAGTATGACGACCGGTGCCACGTGGCGCGATGTGCACCTCACAGGGCGCACCCTGACCGCGCCGGCTGGCGTGCGCTTTGACTTCGGTGCAACCGGAAAAGCCACCACAAGTGACCTCATCATTGAGCGCGCGCTCGAGAGCGGCATTACCGCCGGAGCACTGGTGTCACTCGGCGGTGACATCGCTACGACTCCGGCCGGCCCGCCCCAAGGTTGGGTGATTGCCGTGCAAGATCTAGAGAGCGATCCCGTCGCACTGGTCGCGCTCTCAGACGGCGCCGCAATCGCCACCTCCAGTACGCGCCGGCGTCGACTGGTAGCTCACGGGCCTGCAGCCTCTCACATCATTGATCCGCGCAGCGCCAGCCCCGCCACCGACACCTGGGGTGCGGTGACTGTGATCGCCGGAAGTTGCGCACATGCCAACAGTGCCAGCACCACTGCAATTGTGCTGGGTGACGCCGCCCCCGTTTGGCTGGAAGCCCGCGGTCTTGCGGCACGGCTGATTCGCCCAGATGGCGGCATTGTGCAGACCACCCGCTGGCCGCGACTCACGGAGGAAGCACATGTCTGAGTTGCTGTGGTCCATCAGCCGGGCAAGCGGAATCGTGTCACTGCTGCTCTTCACGCTGACAGTCGTCCTCGGCATCCTGACCTGGCGCGGCCAGGCGTTGCCTGGTCTGCCGCGGTTTGCCGTCAGCGTGGTGCACCGAGATGTGTCACTGCTCGCAACCGTGTTTCTCATCCTCCACGTCGTGTCACTGCTGGGCGACCCGTACGCGCAGGTGCGCATCATTGACGGGCTCGTACCGTTCCTTGCTGCTGCCGACCCGCTGTGGCGTGGCCTGGGGACGGTCGCTGCGGATCTCTTGGTGGCGATCATCATCACCAGTCTTGCCAGGCATCGCTTGCCACACGTGGTGTTCCGGGCGATCCACTGGGCTGTCTACCCACTGTGGGCGCTGGCGTTCATGCACGGTCTGGGCAGCGGCAGCGACGCTGGCAGCGCGTGGTATCTCGGCATCAGTATCGCGGCCCTGGTCACCGTGCTGGCCGCCATCACGTATCGCATCGTGGTGCGACGCCACGCACCCGCAGCGTTTCTCGAACAGGGGAGATAGACATCATGCAGACCGGTTCCCTGGCAGCCGAGAGCAGCGGCACGTTCGCCGCAGTTGCTCCGCCGGCTCGCTTGCTACGAGCGCGCGGCGGCAGCGATGTGGTTGCGCATCACGCAGCCTGGGGTGAGCTGCCTCGCGGGGTGGATCTTGCGGCCGAGCTCGGCCGCTCCGGTCTGACCGGGCGCGGAGGTGCGGCATTTCCCGCCGCGCGCAAAGTGGCTGCACTCGAGGAGAGACCACGACTCATCGTGGGAAATGCCTCCGAGGGAGAACCGTTGAGCGCAAAAGACAGCGTGCTCCAGCGTGACACCCCGCACCTCGTTTTTGATGGCTTGCGTGCACTGGGTGATGCGCTTGCCCCGCGCGCCTCCCTCGTGCTCGTGACGCATCCGCGCAGTTTCGCCGCCGCGCAGCAGGCGCTCGCGGTCCGGCCAGATCGCGGACGTTTCACTCTGCGGGAGCAGCGAGACGCCTTCGTCGCCGGTGAGGCCAGCGCAGTGGCGTCACTCGCTCGCGGTAAGCGCGGGCTCCCCACCGATCACCGCTACCGCCTAACGAGCCGAGCCGCGACAGGCGGGCCGGTGCTGCTGTTCAATGCCGAAACGCTTGCGCATATCGCTCTCATCGCGCGGTTTGGCGGTGATTGGTTTCGTGAGTTGGGCAGCGAAGTGGATCCCGGCACCCGCTTGTTCACCGTTGCCACTGAAGCTGGCCCCCGCATCGTGCTCGAGCTCCCGGGTGGCAGCACGCTGCGCACAGTGCTCGCTGCGTCAGGTCTCGACCCGGCAGCGACGACGGCAGCATTGATCGGCGGGTATCACGGGGAATGGGTGGGGCCGGAAGCGCTCGACCGACCACTCACCACCGGCAAGGAGCTCGACAGCTTGCCCGCTGGTGCCGGTATTCTGCTCGCACTGCAGGGCACCGCTTGCCCCTTACAGGTGACCGCCGACATCGTGGCATATCTGGCATCGCAGTCCGCGCGGCAGTGCGGACCGTGCACCGCTGGCCTGCCCCGGCTCAGCACGCAGGTGCAGGCGCTGGCCCGCGGTGAACGCAGTGCCGCCGCGCGCATCGCACACCAGGCCAATCTTGTTGCCGGACGCGGTGCCTGCCATCACCCGGATGGCACGGCACGGCTTGCGCGATCTGCAGCACACCTGTTCGCCGCTGAGGCGGCCGCCCACGCTGCCGGAGCCTGCACCCTCAGGAAGGCAGCATGACCACACCCACTCGACTGCACATTGATTGGACTCGCTGTCAGGCACGGGGGGCATGCATCGAGTTACTGTCGCCGCTGCTCGTCGCAGACCCTGACGGTTTCCCGTTCGCGCACCAGCATCCCGCTACGGAGCGCACCAGCATCCCGCTGACGCCGCGAGAGGTTCCGGCGGCACGCGACGCGGTCGCGCTGTGCCCCCGGCTCGCACTGTCGTTACTCACTGACTAGAACTCGAGAATTGTCTCGGGTAACTTCACGGTGAAGCAGCTTGCATCGCGGTCCGTGACGGGCGAAAGCTCAGCTCACCGCCTGCGCGAATCCGAGCGATTCGTCGGCGAGGTGAAGGAGGTCAGCCGGAAGCTCTCGACCCTTCTTTCGCATGGACTGTGCCCAGAGTCTCCCGGCACGGTATGACGACCGCACCAGGGGGCCGGCGAGCACACCCAAAAAGCCGATCTCTTCGGCCTCCTGTTTGATCTCCACGAATTCCTCGGGGCGCACCCACCGCGCCACCGGCAAGTGACGCGGGCTCGGGCGCAGGTACTGCGTCACGGTGATGATGTCGGTGCCGGCATCATGCAGATCGCGCAGAGCCTGCGAAACCTCCGCGCGTTCTTCACCCATCCCCAAGATCAGATTCGATTTCGTGATCATGCCTGCAGCACGGCCCTGGGTCAGCACATCGAGCGAGCGCTCGTAGGTAAAGGCCGGCCGGATGCGCCGAAAAATGCGCGGCACCGTCTCGACATTGTGCGCGAACACCTCCGGCCGTGCACTAAAGACTTCCCCCAGCAGCTCGGGTCTGCCCGAAAAATCTGGCACGAGAATCTCCACCCCGGTGCCCGGTGATTGGCGGTGGATCTCGCGAATCGTCTCCGCATACAGCCACGCACCCTCATCGGGCAGATCGTCACGTGCCACGCCGGTGACGGTCGAGTAGCGCAGCTGCATCTGCGCGACCGATTCGGCAACGCGGCGCGGTTCGTCACGGTCATATTCGGCCGGTTTTCCGGTGTCGATCTGACAGAAGTCGCAGCGACGCGTGCACTGCGCGCCGCCGATCAAGAAGGTCGCCTCGCGATCCTCCCAGCACTCGTAAATGTTTGGGCAACCAGCTTCCTGACAGACGGTATGCAACTTCTCTGATTGCACAAGCTGTTGCAACTGCCGATACTCGGGGCCGGTGCGGGCACGGGTCTTGATCCACTCGGGTTTGCGCTCGATGGGGGTCTGCGCGTTGCGCACCTCAAGGCGCAGCATGCGACGCCCCTCACGTTCGACGCTCATGCGGCGACCTCCGCACGGGCTGGCACGGTCTCGCCGAATTCAGCCTGCAAGTGCGCACGCACCGTGTCAGCAACATCTGGGGGCACAATCAGCCGCCCCGCCTCACGCGACATCGTGGTGACGCCGGCATCGCGAATGCCGCACGCGACAATCTTCTCGTAGGGGGCGAGAGAGTTCGAACAGTTCAGCGCGAAGCCATGCATGGTGACACCCTCGGCCACACGAATGCCGATCGCGGCGATCTTTTCGTCACGACCGTCGCGCGAGATCCACACCCCGGAGCGACCCTCAACACGCCCACCGACAATGCCGAACTCGGCAAGCACGTCTATGAGCACACTCTCGAGCCGACGCACGTAGGCGACGACGTCAACCGGATCGGGGAGCCGCAGAATGGGGTAGCCGATGAGCTGACCAGGCCCGTGCCAGGTGATCTTTCCCCCACGATCTACGTCTACGACGGGGGTACCGTCGGTGGGGCGTTCATCCGGTGCGGTGCGTTTACCGGCGGTGTAGACCGATTCGTGTTCGAGGAGAATGACGGTGTCCGGCCTTTGACCAGAAACCACCGCCTGATGGACGGCGCGCTGCAAGGACAAGCCCTCGCTGTACGGCACGGAGTTGGCGCTTAGCCCCGTGTCGACAAAGTCGAGCATGTTGCTCAGTATAAGCGCGCGGCGCGGTGGCGCCTGCGCAAGCCTAGGAGTTGACTGAGTTGCTGTCGCGCTGATCGTGCGGCGTTGTCGGTGCGGTAGGAGCGTCGGCTTCGGTGTCAGTGCTACTGACTTCTTGCTTCAGAATGCGCATCGACTGCCCCAGGCTCCGAGCGAGCGCAGGCAATTTGGGCGCGCCAAAAAGCAGGAGAACAACCGCAAGAATCGCGATGAGATGCACTCCGCTGAGATTGCCGATCATGGTGTCGTCCCTTCCGAGGGGGTGCGGCAACCACGGTGGTAGCACACACCCAAGCGCTTGAACGCCTGTGTGACGCCGAAGCGTCACGGATTCTACTCCTGTCAATCGCAAGAGTGCCGGGCCCGGCCTACACAGAAAAGTTCGGCCTCGGTCAGAAGTAGGGGTAGGGGGCTCCCGACCGGGGCCGAACTGTGGTGATTAGCGCACGGAGTGCGCGCACCCCGATGGCGGGATGTACTAGAAGAGAGTCACGAAGCACCGTTGGCATTACGCGAGTTGAAAGAATTTTCGAGCAACGCACATTGACCTGACATGACGGAGCCCGCGCGCCTCACTCAGTGAGAAGCCCCGGCTCTCGGGATCTCAGATCCCGCTGTACCTCTGCTGGCGATACTGCTCCGCCACCCACAACAGCTTGTGGGGTCACATCAAGCTGTGCGCTGTTCAGCGGGAGTGGAGCTACAGATGCCACGGTCGGCTGTGTGAGGTGCGCTTCGACTGGCACAGCAGCTTCAGCAGCGCTCAACGCTGGCGCAGCGGGTGTTGGAACCGGATCTCCAGGGGCTGTGGGAGCTGTCGCGGCATCCGAGGAAGGAGCAGGGTCGAAGTCGTGCGCGTTCCCGGTCGTTGGCGGGTGAATACCGGCGGATCCATACCCCAGCGCCTCAGGATCTGCCGTGTTGCTCACGTGTGTAGATTCAGTCGGGTGTGAGCCCTGTCTCAGTAACGGCATCTCCGCATCGGCAGCACGCAACTCAACTGCCGGTGGCGGAACTTCGATTGCCTGCGGCGCGGGCGGCGCCAACGCCCCAGTACTGAGCAGCACGACGGTAGCCGCGGCAAGCGCAACGGCTTTTATCCCGGTGGCACGAAACGAGTCAGCGGCGAAGCTACGCACGGTGGTCGGTGCGAGCTTATGGGCCACTGCTTCACTCGCTCGAGGATCACTCCCGACACCGAGTTGCGACACCCCTGCTATCCCAGACAGCAGCAGTGCCGCAAGTGCCCGCCCAACGTGGCGCAGTTCTGCAGACATGCGCGCACACTCCGCACACTCTGCAAGGTGCGTCTTGATACGAGGTCTGTCACGCTGCGAGATGTGTGACCTGATGTATCCGGCGAGGCGATCTAGCACCCAAGCGCACTCTGCCTCAGGGCTCATGCGCTCGAGGTGACCGTGCAGCCACGCCTGGCGTAGGCCCTCGCGAGCCCGATATGCGAGCTGCGCCGTCGCATTTGGTGTCATGCCCAGCACCTGAGCCGCTTCACTACCGCTCAACCCCACTACCTCGATACACCACAGCACTTCCTGCCAGCGAGTGGGAAGGCTACGAAACGCCTCGAAGACCACCCGACGGTCCGCTTCACCCGCAAGGGGATCACTGCCGAAAAAATCATCGAGCTCAGTGATCGGAATGCTGGTGCGTAGCGGGGCATGGCGCTGAATGACTCGCGCTGCGGTATTACGGGCAATCGTGTAGAGGTAGGCACGCACACCGACGGTTGGGCCGCCGCCTCGCGCCACCGCGTGATGCATCGCAACGAAGGTCTCGTGCGCAATGTCCTCCGCATCAGCGTGACCGACACAGCGTGCTGCCATACGCACGGTTGCCGCATAGTGACGCCGCCACAACTCGGCGAAAGCGTCCTCATCACCGGCCCGCAGCGCGATCACCAACTCGCTGTCGCTGCGTGGTGCTCTCGCTTCTTCCTGATCCATGCGCTTCCTCCACTGCATTCACCTGGCACTCCCGCGAACTTCGCAGGCATCCGGGCCCTATCTGATTCGGCCAGCGAGGTCACCTCAAGAGCAGGACGCGCAAATGGGCCATGAATCGGTACTTTGGTGGGGCCCACATGGAATGCGTCGCGCAGCCGGCACGCAGACTCTCCGGCAGCCGGGCGACGTGGCCCCTATAATGACGCCATGGGGGAACATCGGAAGGGAACCAACGCGGGTTCACACATTCCCCACTCACAAAACGGCTCCCCGAGATGACCGAGCAAGTCGTTCTCACTGTGGCGAGAAAGCGTTGCGATGGCCTCTACCCACAAGCACCTCGATGACGTTTTGAAGGCTGTTGACCGTGAAATGTATCTCTCAAAACGCCAAACAAGGGAGCGCGATGCACAATAGGGTCGCGGTCGTCACCGGTGCCGGAGCGCCGGACGGCATTGGATTCGCCACGGCGCAGCGATTCGTGAGCGCCGGGTATCGCGTGGTCATTGCCGCAACCAGCTCACGCATCGTCGAGCGAGCGGGTGAACTGCAGCAGGTCATGCAGCAGCTCGGCCTCTCCGACAGTGACTCGCGAGTCGCCTCGGTAATCGCCGACCTCACCGAAGAGCGCGGGGCCGAACACCTGATCCACACGGCAATCACGCACTTCGGTCACATTGATGTGTTGGTGAACAACGCTGGCATGACTTCGGTGTCCGACCCTCAAGAGCCCGCTGGCCTTGCCGGGCTGAGCTTGCCCGCCTGGGAGCACGCGCTTGCCCGAAACCTCACCACCGCGTACCTGGTCACTCGGCACGCTCTGCCGTGGCTGACGGCTGCGCAGCACGGTCGGATCGTCACCGTGTCGTCCGTGTCTGGGCCGGTGCTCGCCTACCGCGGTGACGTTGGATACCACGCGGCAAAGGCTGGTCTCGTGGGGTTGACCCGTTCGCTGGCCGTGGATCTCGCGGCAACCGGCACCACCGCCAATGCGGTTGCACCCGGCTGGATTCGCACCGGCTCAGCCACCGAGCACGAGAACCGAATGGGCGATGCTACCCCGCTCGGACGCTCCGGCACCCCCGACGAGGTGGCAGCTGCGATTGAATTTCTGGCATCACCCGGCGCCTCGTACATCACCGGCCAGGTGCTGGTCGTGGACGGCGGCAATTCCATCCAGGATGAAAAAGGCTGGTAGCCGCAGCCGTGCGTTCGACCTAGTCGAGCGGTGCAGCCCCATTCACAATGCCGGCTGCACGGTCGAGGGACTCGGCCATGGGTTCAAGGACCAGCTGAAGATGCGCGATCACCTGGCTAAGCGGCTGCCCAGACTCAAGCAGCCGCGTCGCCACGTGCACCATGCCGTTGATGAGCTCAGAGACGCTCTCGGGGTCTGCCACACCGAGTTCGACCAGCGTGTCATTCAGCGGTTCTTGAATCTGCTGGTGCATCTGGCGTGCCTGCTCGTCGAGTTCTTCGCCGGGTGCCACAGTGGCGAGGGCCGAGCCGATCGCGTGCGCACCCTCATCGACCAACTCAATATTGGCGATGGCGTACGCCAAGATGCGTCGCCCGGGGGTGCGCTCTTGTCGCATCGCTGACGTGACCCGCTCAGTCCACCGCGGGAAGACATCCTGCACCATAGCGTTGAGCAGATCCGCTCGCGAGCTGAAGTATTGATAGACACTCGATCGCGCGAGCCCTGCGCGATCCGCTACCTCGCTCATAGCGGGTGCTTCCCCGGTGGCCTCGATAATGGCGTGCGCAGCGTCGAGCAGCGCGCGCCGCTGCGCAGCGCGATGCTCAACTACGGTTGCAGCCGATATTCGTGGCACCGGGGAACACCTCCTCTACTGCTGATAGTCGCGCAGTGCGCCATCTTCCATCTCGAGCACACGGTCACAGTACTGCAGAACATCATGATCGTGAGTCACCATGACGGTTGCAACCCCGTGTTGCTTGCTCTGCTCGGCAAGCAGGGCCACGACCTGTCGGCTGCGCTCACGATCGAGCGCGGCAGTTGGCTCATCCACCAGGAGCAGACCCGGCTCTGTCACAAGCGCACGCGCAATGCCAACGCGCTGCCGTTCACCACCGGAGAGTTGGCCCGGGCGGTTCTTCGCGCGGTGGCCCAGCCCCACTGATTCAAGCAGCGGTTGCGGATCAAAACTACCTCCGCCGAACGCGAGACGATGCACCAGCCGCAGCTGATCTGCGGCATTCAGTGCCGGAATCAGGTTGCCGGACTGGAAGACGAAACCGATGTTTTGCAGGCGGAACTTTGCGCGCGCGCCCTGTGAGCGGCCCAGTGCACCCAGGTCCTGTCCCAGCACCTGCACCGTGCCGCTGTCAGGCTTCGCCAAGGCGCCAGCTACCGCCAGCAAGGAAGACTTACCTGAACCGGATGGCCCAACGATGGCGACAAATTCTCCGCGGTTGACCTGGAAGTTCACGTGATCGAGTGCACGGACCTTGCCATCTCCATCGCCAAGCTCGAGGGTCACATCCTGCAGCAGCAGTCCCGGCTGGGCAGTCTCAGTGTGGGTGCTCATCGCTGGCCTCCAAGTGCGGTGATGGGATCAATCCGGACGATACGCAGCACCGCGACAACAGCGCCGACAAGACCCAGAGTGATGGTGATCAGGGAAGACGTCAAAATCGGGGTGACCTCGAGAGCGAAAGGCATCCCCTCGGGCATTGCGGTTCCCAATCCGACACCGGCAAGGACACCGACGCCGGTGAAAGTGATCAACAGGATCGCTGCCTGCGCGAGCGCGTCGCGAACCAGGTAGCCGCCGGAAGCACCGACTGCGCGCAGGATGGCGAGCTCATGCTGGCGCTGAATCGTCCAAACAGTGAAGAACGCACCCACAACCAGGGCACAGATCGCATACAGGAAGAACTGGATCAGGCTCAACGTGAGCGTTTCTGCCTCGTAGCCGGGCGATGAGTTGAAGGATTCGCGTAGCGGGACCGCCGTGGTATCTGCCGCGGCGTCACCTGCGGCAAGATCGAGTTCCGTGCCAGGCTCTGCCTGCAGGGCAATCACACTGGCCACATTGAAGTCGAGCGCATCCACCTGCTCCTGAGTCGGTGTGCCCGGTTGTGCTGCACCTGAGGCAATGAGGCGCCAGGTATCGAGCGGCAGGTAGGCAACGTCGACGTGCCCGAAGGTAGCTTGTCCTTCGGTGAAACCGATGACCTCAAGCTCAGTGTCGAGTCGGTCGAGCGTAATCACGGTGCCCAGTTCGAGCCCCTCACTCCGGGCCGTCTCGGAAACGACGATCCCCTCGAGCGATCCGAGGGAATCGCCCGCTGAAACGGCTGGACTGAGGAAGGAATCTGGATCCACACCGAACAGCGACAGGTCGATCTGGGTGCCGTCATCGGTGGTGGCGTTGGTAATGCCGGCGCCTACGGGCTCCGCCTCGGCAACACCGGGTTGTGCTGCCCAGGCACTGATCTGCTCAGGCTCGACAATCGAACGGGAAAATGCATTGTCCGTCTTGGTACCGGCGTCAAAAGCGAATGCGGTCACCGGAAGCGACTTCAGACCTGATACGCCATCATTCACGAGACCCGCTGACAGGCCTGACAACATCACCATCAGAACCGCAATGAGCGCGACAACCGCACCCATCAGGCCAAATCGACCGCGTGCGAAGCGAAGCTCGCGGAGTGCAAGAAACATGGGGCTCCTCAAAGAGAACTATTTGCCGACGCGGCGTCGGCAACATGATGACACTATGTCGGGAACCTTGAAGTTTTCTCCACACACCCCTGCATCACCACTCGGCGACCGTCCAGGATACGACCGCGCAGCCTGATTAGACTCGCCGACATGTTCAGCACCCCACGACACTTGTTTCGCACCCTCGCGTTTGCCGAGGCGGTGTCGTGGACTTTGCTGATTGCCGGACTCATCACCCGGCAGGTCACCGGGTGGGCGCCTGCAGTGAGCATCAGCGGCGCCATTCACGGGTTTGTTTTCCTGTCCTACGGAGCCACAGCAATCCTTGTGTCAAAGAATCAGCGTTGGAGTGTCGGGGTCATCTTTGTCGCGGTCTTCAGCGCGATCATTCCCTACGCCACCATCCCCACCGAGATGTGGGTGCAGCGCACGGGCAGACTCAACGGGGCATGGCGCCTCGCTCCGACCGCGGACCCGCGCGACGCGCGCTGGCACGACCGCGTCTACCGTTTCCTGATCACTCATCCGGTACTCACCGGCTTCGGGATGCTGGCAGCGGTCGTGGTGCTCTACGTGGTGTTGTTGATCCTGGGGCCTCCGGTGAAGAAGTAGCTTGCAACGAACCGCTCAGGCGGACAGCTGCGCATCACGCCTAGGCAATCGCGCTCGCGAATTCGGCGGCGGTGAAGCCTGTACGGGTAGCATTGCCCCGAACGTTGATACCGACCGGCGTATCTTGGTGTGCCTGTCGCACAGCATCAGCGCAGGTAACGCGGCCAAAATCACCGCACGGAGAGGGGGCGAAGCACATGGGCATTCTGGACAGCGTCGAGCGCGGACTCGAGCGTGCCGTCAACGGCGCCTTCGCCCGCACCTTTCGTTCCGGGGTGCAGCCGGTTGAGATTGCTGCTGGCTTGAAGCGCGAGCTCGAAATCGGTTCAGTCATCGTGGATCGCGATCGGGTGCTGGCGCCCAATCGTTTCGTTGTCCGGCTTGCGCCTGCGGACGCGCAGCGCCTGCAGAACCTCGGAGGCACTCTCGAAAGCGAACTGATCGCCGTGGTGCACAAACATGCCGCGCGCCAGGGCTACCAACTCCTGGGAGAAGCTGACGTCGAGCTACGCAGGGATGATTCACTCACCACCGGAGTGCTGCAAATCGATGCGACACAGGTTGAGGGGCGGGTCGCCTGGACTGCGGCGATCGAAATTGACGGCGTACGCCACGAACTGCGTCGCGGTACCACCGTCGTTGGGCGGGGAAGTGACGCAGACATCCGCATCGCCGACACCGCTGCGTCGCGACAGCACCTGCAATTTATCTGGGACGGAACCTCCGGTATCGCTCGAGACCTGGGCTCGACCAACGGGTCGAAGATTAATGGGCAACGCTTCCGCGAAGCCGCGCTGAATCCCGATACCGTCATCACTATCGGGCAGACAGCTCTGCGCTTTCAGTTGATTCCGACACGCAGTGGTGGCTCCGGCTCACCGTCAGCTGTACCGCCTCGGCACAGCGGCCAAGCTGGCATCGAACAGGATTTCTGGAGGGGACAATGAGCGAACTCACCCTCCTGATTTTGCGCATCGGGTTCCTCCTGTTGCTCTGGCTGTTCATCTTTGCGATTGTGTATGCCGTGCGCAGCGACCTCTTTGGTGCGCCCGTGCGCAAGCTTCCCACCGAGGGTGGGGCGAAGCGATCCACCGCCGTGCCAGCATCGCTCATCTCTACTCCCGCAGCACCTCCCTTCATCCCGGCACCTGCGCCATCTCTCCCTCCTGCCACAGACGACATCAGCCGGCAGCGCGCTGCGACCCTGGTCATCACTTCGGGGGTTGCCGCCGGCACCGCCCTCCCGCTCGATGACCCGATCATCACTATCGGCCGCAGCAATGATTCCACTCTCGTCATCGTTGACGAATACACCTCGACCTATCACGCGCGACTGGCGCGACAGGGTGAGCAGTGGTTCCTCACTGATCTCGACTCCACAAACGGCACCAAACTCGACGGCGTACGCGTGACCGAGACAGTTCTGGTGCCGATGTTCACGCCGATCACGATCGGTACCACAACCTTCGAGTTGAGGCCGTAAGAGTGGCAGTCGGCTACGCAAGTGCCATCGGTTCTCATGTCGGGATGGTGCGTTCAAACAACCAGGATTCCGCGTTCGCGGGCGAACGGCTGTTTTTGGTGGCCGATGGAATGGGTGGGCACGCGGGCGGCGATGTCGCCTCTGCGCTCACCACACGCGCCATGGCTGCTCTCGACGCGAACACCGCGACCGGGCAACTCGATCTCAACGGCGAGCCGGTGACTCCTACGCGCGCGCAGGCGGAAGCAACCAGTACGCAACTCGCAGATCAGCTACTGCAAGCCAATCGCATGCTGCGCTCCACCGTGGGCGAGCGGCCTGAGCTCTCAGGCATGGGCACGACCTTCACCGGTTTCATGACCGTCGGCCAGCACCTGGCACTTGCACACATCGGAGACTCCCGTCTCTATCTACTGCGGGACGGCGCATTTACCCAGATCACTCACGATCACACCTTCGTGCAACACCTGGTCGACAGCGGTCGCATCTCTGAAGAAGAAGCGAAAACTCACCCGCGCCGCTCCGTGCTGATGCGAGTGCTCGGCGATGTCGACAGTTCTCCCAAGATCGATACCGAGGTGCTGGATACGCGGCCCGGCGACCTGTGGTTGCTGTGCTCGGACGGTCTGAGCGGCTATGTCGAAGACGACGACATCGAGAAGATTGTCAAACGTCGCACGTCGCTGCAGACCACAGTGGATCAGCTCATCGACAAGGCGCTCGTGCACGGTGCGCCAGATAACGTCACGGTAGTGCTGGTAGAGACACAGCACACAGCCGCGCCCTCGACTGAGCACCCTGGACCCCGGTTCGCGGGCTCCGCAGCAACTGAATCCACCGATGAAACCATCAGCACGAGTCGCACACGCCTGATTAACCGGCGTCGCGGCATGCGACGTGCGCAGCCGGTCGCCGAAACGCACTTCGAACCGCGTATCGACGAATACCTCGCAGAACTCATTGCAGAGACCAAGCGACGGAATCGTCGCCGCCGGGCGGTGTGGGCGGTCGGTCTCCTCGCGGCCATTGCGGTGCTCGTGGGGGCCGGGGTGCTGGGTTACCAGTGGACGCAAACGCTCTACTACGTGGGCACCGACGGCGAGACGGTGATCATCTACCGTGGGGTGCAGCAAAACATCGGTTCGATATCCCTCAGTTCCGAAGCGGAAGACACCGGTATTCCGCTGGACTCACTCGGTGGGCTCGAGCAGCGACAGGTGGAGCGCACGCTCAGTGCTGGCTCCCTCGAAGAGGCGCGAGAAATCGTTCTGCGGTTGGGGGTCGAAGAATGACCGGGCCGCAGGGGTACACCAACACCCGCACCAGTGAGACCGTGCTGCAGCGCATCACTGCGCTGCGTCAGCCGCGGCTGCTGCGCAGTCTTGAGCTGTCACTGATCCTGTTCGCACTGGCCATTGGGATCGGCGCAGTCATCATCATTGATCTCACGGTGCTCGGCGAAATCTCCAGCGCGCTGCTCGGATTCGGCATCGCATTTGTGGTGGCTGTGCTCGCTCTGCACCTGGTGGTGCGCCGGGTAGCGCCTGACGCGGATCCGCTGATCGTGCCGATCGCCACTCTGCTCAACGTCATCGGCATCGCCCAGATCTATCGCATTGACCTGTCGAAGGACCTCGTCGGCTGGGAAGCCGTATCCGTGCGTCAACTGCTGTGGTCCACGATCGCGATCGTGGCAGCAATCGCCGTAATCGCACTGATCCGCAATCACCTCGTGTTGTTCCGCTACACCTACCTCACCGGGCTGGCCGCGCTGCTACTGTTGCTGCTCCCGATGCTGCCGCTGATCGGGCGCGAGGTGAACGGTGCGCGTGTGTGGATCTTCATCGGCGCATTCTCTTTCCAACCGGGTGAGATCGCGAAGATTCTGCTCGCGGTATTCTTCGCGGGCTACCTGGTGCGAAACCGCGACGCGCTCTCGATGGTGGGTCGCAAATTCGCAGGGATCCGTTTCCCGCGCGGCAGGGATCTCGGGCCGCTGTTGGTGTTCTGGCTTGTCGCAATGTCCGTGCTGGTATTCCAACGTGACCTCGGAACGTCCCTCCTGTACTTCGGGCTGTTTCTCTCGATGCTGTACCTCGCCACTGGCCGCGTGGGCTGGGTGATTCTCGGGGTCGGCCTGTTCCTGGCGGGTGGCATCCTTGCCAGTCAGGTGCTCGACTATGTGGGCAACCGATTTGCAAACTGGCTCGACCCGTTTGCCGATCCGCTCGGCGCGAGCTATCAGCTTGTGCAAGGGCTCTTCGGAATGGCCAACGGGGGCATGACCGGAACCGGTCTTGGTCAGGGCTACCCTGGCGACACCCCACTCTCACAGAGCGACTACATCATCCCGAGCCTGGGTGAGGAACTTGGCCTGGTGGGTCTGTTTGTGGTGCTGGCTGCCTACCTGGTGTTGGTCGGTCGTGCCATGCGGATCGGCTTTGCCGGTCAGGATGACTTTGGCAAGCTGCTCGCCGCAGGATTGGGATTTACGCTCGCGCTGCAGATCTTCATCGTGGTTGGCGGAGTGACCAGGGTGATCCCTCTGACCGGCCTCACCGCTCCTTTCCTAGCGGCTGGCGGTTCGTCACTGATGTCCAACTGGATCATCATTGCGCTTCTGCTGCGTCTCTCGAATTCTGTGCGTAATCGACCGAAGTTGGTGATCCGCGCATGAACAAACAACTCAAGAACCTCACGCGCACGATCTTTGGCATGTTCCTAGTGCTGTTCTTTGCCGTCACCATGATTCAGTTTGTGTCGGCCGACGAGTTACGAGCTAACGAGCTCAACGGGCGCACCCTAAAGAACTCCTACAAGATCGAACGGGGATCGATCCTGGTCGCCGGTGATCCGATCGCCTTCTCAACGGCTACCAATGATGAGTATCGCTTCATCCGCCAATACGCCGACGGGATGCTCTACGCACCCATCACCGGTTACTACTCGCGCACGCAGGGCATGACCGGACTCGAACAGGCGATGAATCAAGATCTCTCGGGCTTCGGGAGTTCTCAGTTCTTCACGCGCATCGTTCGCACGGTGACCGGCGTTAAGCCACAGGGTAGTTCGGTAGAAACCACCATTGATCCGGCAGTGCAGCTAGCAGCCGCAGAAGCAATGGCTGGGTATGAGGGCGCGGTCGTTGCGCTCGAACCAGCCACGGGACGTATTCTCGCGATGGTGTCGACCCCGAGTTTTGACCCCAATCTGCTCTCCAGTAACAGTGACGCTGAGATTATCACCAACTATCGTCAACTCGAGGCTGATCCGTCGCGGCCGCTGCTCAACCGAGCAATCGGCGGAGACCTGTACGCACCGGGCTCCACCTACAAACTCATTACTGCGGCGGCGGCAATTGAGAGTAGGGCAGCCACGCCGGACACCACATTCCCAAACCCGGCGACGCTGCAACTCCCGCAGTCAACTGCGATCATGCAGAATGCCTCGCGCACTACCTGCGGCTCGGGAGACACCGTCAGCCTCACGCAGGCGTTGATCTACTCCTGCAACATTCCCTTCGCTGAGTTAGCGATCAACATGGATCGTGATGTCGTGCCCGAAATGGCTCGTGCGTTTGGCTTCGACCAAGATCTTGCCATTCCGCTGGTGGTGACCCCCAGCACCTCACCCCAACCGATGGATGCTGCACAAGCCGCGCTGGCATCAATTGGCCAGCTCGATGTGCGATCCACCCCGTTGCAGATGGCAATGGTGTCAGCCGGCATCGCGAATGGCGGGGTAGTGATGAAGCCCAGCCTGGTGGATCGCATCATCACTCCCGATCTCCGCGTAGAGCAGCAGTTTGAGGCTGAAGAGTTCAGCACGCCGATCTCAGCCGAGACCGCGGCGGCGCTAACCAGCATGATGGAGCGTGTGGTCAGTGATACCGACGGCACCGGTCACCTAGCCGCAATTCCCGGGGTGCGAGTGGCAGGTAAAACCGGTACGGCTGAAAATGGTGTGGATGCGAACGGTGCGGATCGCCCGTTTACCCTGTGGTACACGGGATTCGCGCCCGTAGAAAACCCCCGGGTGGCGGTCGCGGTAGTCATCGCCGATGGCGGCGGAGCCGCACAAGGATTTTTGGGAAGTTCGTACGACCTTCCCACGGCAGTCGGAAAACAAGTGATGGAAGCGGTGTTAGGCCAATGAGACCAGTCGCAGGGGTAACGTTCGGTGGGCGCTACGAGCTGAGCTCGAGGATCGCCATTGGTGGCATGGGTGAAGTCTGGAAGGCAACAGACAGCATCATTGGTCGCACCGTTGCCATCAAAATCCTGAAAGACGAGTACATGGGGGATCCGGGATTCCTCGAGCGTTTCCGAGCAGAGGCCCGGCACGCGGCCCTCGTCAACCACGAGGGCATTGCAAACGTCTTCGACTACGGCGAGGAACAGGGATCCGCATATATCGTGATGGAGCTGGTGCCCGGCGAACCGCTGTCTGCAATCATTGAACGTGAGGGGCGCCTGCCCGCCGATCGCGTGCTCGGGATTGTGGCGCAAACCGCAACTGCTCTCCAGGCGGCACATGACGCGGGTCTTGTGCACCGTGACATCAAGCCCGGAAACCTGCTCATCACCCCCGAAGGGCGGGTGAAGATCACCGACTTTGGCATCGCACGCATTGCGGATCAGGTGCCACTCACCGCCACCGGTCAGGTGATGGGAACGGTGCAATACCTGGCACCTGAGCAGGCGAGCGGTCACACGGCTACCCCGTCGACCGACCTCTACTCACTCGGCATCGTCGCTTACGAGTGCCTCGCCGGGAAGCGCCCGTTCACGGGTGAATCGCAGGTGGCAATCGCGATGGCGCAGATCAACGACGCGCCACCGGCACTACCGGACGATGTACCCGCACCGGTGCAGCGACTGGTGCTGGCGTGCCTTGCCAAAGACCCCGACGATCGGCCGCACTCGGCGGCAAAGCTCGCGCAGGCAGCGACAGCGCTGCATCGCGGAAATGTCGCCCTCGCGGCAAGCTACGTGCCAGCTGTTGCTGGCGTGGTCGCGGCGGCGGCAACCGCAGCCTTGCCGCAGACTAGCCTGGCTGACGCGGCAACCACGGCGCTTCCGCAAACCACGGTGTTGCCTGGTACGGCGATGCATGCCGATTCCACCGAAAGCGATGCGGACACTGTCGAGTCGGCCAAGAAGAAGCGGAGCCCATGGACGTGGCCGCTGGTCACTCTGATCGTGCTCTTGCTGCTGATCGGTGGCGCGACCGCCTTCGCGCTGCTCTCAAACAACGGCGGAAACCCTGACGAGCCGACCACCACTACCTCCGCCACCACCACCTCAAAGAAGCCCACCACTTCCGCGGCACAAACCGCAGCAGTGGATCCCGCCACCATCGTGGGGATGAATGTGGAAGAGGCCATCGGCTATCTGCGTGGTCTCGGATTCACGAACGTCACGTCACAGGCGGGGAGCCCCGGTCCAGACGCACAGGTGAATCTGGTCACCAACGTCAATCCCACCGGCGCGCGCGTGAAGCTCGATCAGCCAATTACGCTGACCTACTCGGTGGCCTTTGCGGATCCCGCTCAACCGGGCGCGCCGCGCACCAGCAGCGCAACGGTGAACTCTGGTGGCACCGCAACGGTGAGCTGGGATGTCCCCGCGTGCCCGACGGGCCTCACTATTCAGGCCTACAACGTCACCGTCTCCGGTGATGGCACTGCACCTGGCTCCGTGCAAAGTCCGAGTGTGCCGGTGACGGCGAATTCACTTGCGCCCGGAGCCGATGGACAGATCTCAGTGAGCTACAGCGTGACCTGCGGCGATGGTTCGTCCATCACCCGCACCTCGCCAAACTCGAGCCCGGTGGTGATCGCGGTAACGGCGCCTGCGCCTGCGCCCACGCCTTCTCCGACCGACGCGCCGTAGGGGTCACCCGGAGCGTCTAGCCTGCCCTGCCTAACCCAGCCCGCCCATAGACTAGTGTTCACTGCGATGATCGCGAGAGAGGTGACCGATGACTGAGACCCCTCAGGCCAGCCAGCAGCGCATTCTTGCGGGTCGCTACGCGATTGGCGAGTTCATTGGCCAGGGTGGTATGGCAACGGTCTACCGGGGTACCGATACCAAGCTCGGGCGGCAGGTCGCCATCAAGATCATGCGCGCAAACCTTGCGGGCGACGAAGCTTTCCGGCTGCGGTTTCGGCAGGAGGCGCAGTCGGCCTCTCGCCTCGCCCACCCGAGCGTGGTGCGGGTGCTTGATGCGGGAGACGACCTGATTCAAACGGCTGATGGGCCGCAGCGTCTTCCCTTCATCGTGATGGAGTACATCGACGGGAAAAACTTACGGGAACTCGTCGCCAGCGAACGCCTGTCAAAGACGGAGGCCTGCCGCGTGGTTGAGTCGGTGCTCAACGCGCTGGAGTATTCACATCGTGCGGGCATCGTGCACCGAGATATCAAACCGGCAAACATTATGATCACCCGCGGTGGGCAGGTCAAGGTGATGGACTTCGGGATTGCGCGCGCGGTCTCAGAAACCTCCTCTACCGTGCAACAGACCACCGCCATTCTGGGTACCGCTGCATACTTCTCACCGGAGCAGGCAAAGGGTGAGATGGTTGACGCCCGCACCGATCTCTATTCCACGGGCGTGCTGCTCTACGAACTCCTGACCGGTGATGTGCCGTTCCGCGGTGATACCGCCGTAGCAGTTGCCTATCAGCACGTGAGCGAACGGCCGCAGCCCCCGAGCGAGCGCTGTGCGGAGGTGTCTCCCGAACTTGACCGTGTGATTTTGCACGCGCTCGCAAAAGACCGTGCGCGCCGCTTCCAATCCGCGGCCGAATTCCGTGATGCCCTGCGGCTCGCCAGAGACGGCAAGATGCCTGCACTGGCCGCAATCGAGGAGCAGACTCCGGTGCTGTTTACGGGTGGCGAAGAGGTCTCTGAATCTGACCTCGCGCTGCGGCGCCTGTCTGAGGCAGGCAGCACACCACGCTCGCAGAGCCGGCCCCCCGTCATGTGGGTGTGGGTGGCTATTCTTACCGTTGTGGCGGTCGTCGCCGCAGTGGTGTTCTGGCTTGCAGCGCTCGCACCGAAGACCTTCGCTCCGTCAAACGCCCGCGAGGTGCCTGATCTCATCAGCGTAGAACAAGACACCGCCCTCGAGACTCTCCGAGAACTCGGCTTGATACCCGTACCCACCGAGGTGTCGGATGAGAAGATCCCAGCCGGTCACGTCGTACGTACTGACCCTGAAGCTGGCGCCCGGGTGACCACTGAAACATCAATTCGGGTCTTCGTCTCAACGGGTCCCGAGGAGCGCGAAGTTCCCAGCATCGGCAGCATGAGCCTCGAAGAGTACACAGCCGCCGTTACGGACCTGGGTCTCACCATTGGGATGGTCACCAAACAAGACGATGCCAACGAACCTGCCGATCGTGTGCTTGCGGTGTCACCGGAACCAGGTACCCCGCTGCCTCGTGGCCGCGCGGTCGACGTCATCGTGTCCAGTGGCATGGTCACCGTGCCCGATGTAGCTGGGCAGTCGATCCAAGCAGCAACCGCCATGCTTGAGGGGCTACGACTGATCACCAATGTGAAGCCGAATCCTGGTTGCCCACAGCAACCGGGTGTGCCGGTCGTGCAACAGTCGATCGTGGGTCAGCAGCCGCAGGGATCCACCATCGAAATTCAGTACTGCGCAGGCTAGTTGTCGCTACCTGCGGCAAGTAAGGGCGACAGCGAGGCCGCGATTTCTGCGGCGTTCTCTGCACCACATACCACCAGCCAGTTTGCAAGCTGTTGATATCCGCCCTCGGTGAGCACAGACTCAGGATGGTACTGCACGCCATAGATCGGAAGTTCCCGGTGTCGCAGAGCCATCACAATGCCCCGTTCGGTTTCTGCGGTAATGAGCAGATCTTCGGGGACAGTGTCACGCACGACCGCGAGCGAGTGGTAGCGAGTCGCAGCGAAATCTCGGGAAACACCGGCGAAGAACGAGTCACCGCTGTGCCGGACCCGCGAAACCTTGCCGTGCATCAGCTCCTCGGCATGAGTCACTGTGGCACCGAGGGCCTCAGCAATCGCCTGATGGCCGAGGCACACACCAAGCACTGGCACGCCGGTACGCAGCGCGATGCCAACCATCGGGATCGAGACACCCGCATCAGTGGGAGTGCCCGGTCCGGGAGAAATGAGTACCCCATCGACTTCGGCAACCAGCTGCTCGAGTTCTGCGATGCTCACATCATCGTTGCGGATCACCCTGGTCTCGGCGCCCAGCTGCTGCAGGTAGCCATTCAGCGTGTAGACGAAACTGTCGTAGTTATCGATTACCAGAATCCGTGTCATGACTCCACCGTCGTCTCTTGTGTTACCAATAAGGTTGCCACATATGGATACACGTACGTGATCAATGCGTAAATCAGGGCGGTGAGCACCGCGAGCATGACCATCACGCGAAGCCAGGCCGGGCCTGGGAAGAATCTCCAGATGAGTGAAAACATCAGCTTGACGTGCCTCCCAGATTTGGATTCACTGCGCGCAATTCTTCGGGTGGACCAGCGCTCAAGGGCTGGAAGCTCTCGAGCACGGCGTAAGCGATTGCCCGTTCGTCACTACCGGCATCCTTCGGATGACACGTCGTGAGCGTCAGAATGTGATCTTGCCCCGGCGTGCCGGTCAGACGCGGAAACGGATTCAGCACGTCGACTTCGTTGGGCCATACGTATTCAAAAGAACGAAAACGGTACGTGTACCATCCCTGGGCCGTCTCGATATACATCGGGTCTCCGACACGCAGGTTCATGATTTCTTTGAACGAATTGATCAGTGGTCCTGAGCGGTGTCCGGCCATCGCCACATTGCCGGGTTCACCCGGCATCTGTGTCGTCTCGTAGCGGCCGATGCCCTTATCGTCGAGATTCAGCACCGTCCACCAGTCGGTCGTCTCTGCGATCCGATTCGCGTACGTAGCTCCGAATGCGGGAACGTAGAGGACCCCAAACACTTCAGCCGGGCCAACCGCAGCGGTGACGGGAATCTCTCCGGTCCACTCAGTGGGCGCTGCTTCTGCAGCAGCGTTCCACTCCGCAGAATCACGGGCCGAAAGTTCCTCCTGCTTCGCCGTGACGACAACCCCCGTCTGCCAAGGTTGCCAGAGGAGATAACCACCCACCGCGAGACCGCTCACAAACAGCAACTCGCCGATCACGGTAAGCGGGCTGAAGCGAGCCCGCCGCGCACGCCGACGCAGAGAAGTGGGCTGAGACGGTGCGTCGAGGTGCTCGGGTGCGTGAGCCATTCCGATATTCTAGGCCGTCCGGCTGTGAGGCACTGAGGCCGAGCGGTAGACTCTTCACCATGTCAGCTGCCGGAAAAGATGTAAGTAAGCGTAAGTCCAACCCGGTTGAGGGGCGAACGCAAGACTTGACGCAGTCCCGTCACGATGCACCCAACCCGGTCTGGTTCAAGCCGGTGATGTTTGGCTTCATGCTTCTCGGTTTGCTCTGGATCGTGCTGTACTACATCACCAGTTCGACTGTGCAGCTCCCGGTTCCTGCGTTCGGACAGGCGAACATTTTCGTGGGGTTTGGTTTTGTCCTCATCGGATTCCTCATGACCCCCTGGTGGAAATAGCACGCATCGAACACCACACACGGTAAATCACACGCGTGTAATTCTCCCCAGCTGGGGAAAGATCTGTGGATAACTCCGCATAGCGGGATCCTCAGTATCTCTCGCTCACCACCCGACGAGAATCGGTGGTGCCACAAAGTAGAGACCCGAGAGCAGGATCAACGCTGCTCCGATCCCAATCAACGCGAAGATCCGGGCTCGCTTGCGGCGTAGTCCACGGGTGGCTAACAGTGCCCACATCGTGAAGCCACCAACCAGCAGACCGCCGAGGTGCGCCTGCCACGAAATAGCTGCACCCGGTAACAAGCCGATCGAGAAATTAATCGCGATCAACACGGCGAGTGAAGTGACGTTGACTCGCGCAGCCTTATAGGCCACCAGAGTCGCCGCAAGCAGGCCGAAAATCGCACCGGATGCACCCACTGTTGCGACCTGCAGCGAGGCGACATCCGCGTACGCCCAGAGCATGACGCCCAGCGATCCACCAATGCCAGAAAACAGGTAGAGCAGCACAAAGGCAACTCGGCCAATCATGATCTCCAGATTGCGACCGAACAGCCACAGCGCCAACATGTTGAACAGAATGTGAAAGATGAAACCTGTGGAGTGCGTGAACATCGCTGTCACCATTCGCCACGGCTCGAACACCTGTGGCATCGAATACAGCGGCGCGTACCACAGCGCTCGGGTGACGCCATTGTCTCCGATGTTTGCGCTGATGACTTGCGCACCAAACACCAGCACGCACAGCGCCATAATGCCGTAAGTAACGACTGGCACTGTCGGATCTGACAACTTGCGTGCAGTTACCCGAGTGGAACGCTTCGCGCGTTGCGTGACAGTCGGCTGGGTCTGCTTCACGCACTCAACGCAGAGCACTCCAACCGCAGAAATCTGCTGACACTGCGGACAAATTGTCCGCCCGCAACGCTGGCACAGGGTAAAACTATGCCGATCTGGATGGCGGTAGCAGATGTCATCCGGACCGTACTCAGCCCGTTCGCCGAACTGCGGCCCGGATGCATCTCGTGACACCGTGTCAGACCTCGGTGATCTCTACGCCGGTCATGACAACATCTTCGAGGGGACGATCCATTGGCCCCACAGGAACGGCAGCAATCGCGTCGACCACAGCCTTTGAAGCGTCGTCTGCGACCTCACCAAAGATGGTGTGCTTGCCAGTCAACCATCCAGGTTCAGTGGTGGTAATAAAAAACTGCGAGCCGTTGGTCCCCGCAAGACGACCGGTGAGATCCGGGCGCTTGCCTGCGTTGGCCATCGCAAGCTGATACTTCGTGTTGAACACCAGTTCTGGGTGAATCTCATCATCAAACACGTAGCCAGGTCCACCGGTACCGGTACCGGTCGGGTCACCGCCCTGAATCATGAAGTCCTGAATGATGCGGTGGAAGATGACGCCATCGTAGAAGCCCTTCTGAGCGAGCTCAATGAAGTTCTTCACCGTCTTAGGTGCGTGGTCCCCGAAGAGATTCAGCACGATATCGCCGTGATTGGTGTGGATCGTCGCAACAGCAGTGTGTACAGTCATGCCTGCCAGTTTACGGGCTGCTTACTGTCAAGCCGCCACCATTGAGCGCAGGTAGATCTCCTCCGAGCTGTGAATTTTCAACACGTCGCCACCGGTGTGGGCGTGGGCGGTGTAGCTTTGAAACAGAGCCCGCATAGGCAACGGAGGTTTTCCATGTCACTGTCACGCAAGAACCGTCGCGAACTCAAGCGTCTGCGCTCGCAAGCAGAAGATCTGCTCGATCAGCAGCGGATCGTGTTGGGCCAGGCCGGTGCGGTCTTACAGGAGGCCGGCCGTCAAGCGAAGAATCTCGGAAACGAGTATGTGACCCCTCGGGTGAATGACGTAATCGATGAGGTACGTCCGAGGATCGATAGAGGTGTGGTGGCCGCGCGCCGTGCCGCTGATCAGGTACGACGTGTGACTGCACCAATCGTTGCGACCGCACTAGCGAACACCGTGCGCACTCTGGAGCAGATGGAAAGCCGTGACGCGGCGAAGCAGCTCCGCACCTTCGGTGAGCAACGCGGCCTGCTGAAACCTGTGAAGAAGCGTCGTGCCGGGAGCATTATTGCGATTGGGCTTGGTGTGGTGGCTGCAGCAGGAATTGGCTACACCCTGTGGCAGGCTTTCCGAACGGACGACGAACTGTGGGTTGCCCCAGAGGGCGATCAGTAGACTCGATAGAGCTTCCTCAAGGTTGCCGAGCAGTTTCGGGTATCTCAGCTTCGAGCGGCGGGCTGCCCCGAACTACTGCTTCGTGGTTCCCTTTCCTCCCCGTCGCTGCGCACCCGGCTTTGCTCGCCCGCGCTGGTCAATGCCAGCCATGCGAATACCCGTTTGCACGAGTGACAGGGTGCGCAACGAACGCACTTCACGCAGCGGTACCCAGCGTGCCTCATCGGAAGAACCATCGATTTCGTGCTGTAGCGGGCCGTCTTTTACCGAGGCGCGGTACACGATGCGGATCGTGTGAAGTTCCGGGGCAAGACCCTCAGGCACTTCCTCCCGGATCATCACTCGAGAGTCGACTCCCAGCAATTTACCGACGCGAGCCTCAAGTCCGGTCTCCTCAAACACCTCTCGTACGACTGCATCGCGCGGATCTTCGCCGTGTTCAATACCGCCACCTGGAAGGGTCCAGCCGTGCAGGTGCCCGCGACGCCAGTGGGTCAGCAGAATTCTCCCCCGCCGTTCCACCACCGCGTATGCGGCCACCCGAAGATCCATGTGTCGAGCCTAGCCTGCTGAGCTTTGTGTGCCATGCCAACGAGCCGGGATCACGGGGAAGTGGCACGGTTGATTCTTAGCTTCGCGCGTACGCAGCGTTCCAGCCGGTGACCCATCTCCGCAATCGGTTGTATGCGTCCTCCCGCACAATCGGCTCGGAAAGAAAGACGTCGTGTAACGCGCCATCGATTCGTTCAACGGTGACTGACGCTCCCAGACGTAAAGCGGCACGTGCGACTAACTCAACATCCAAGACGGTGTCCGCACGCAGCATTTCATCACGCCAGGCAACCCCGAACTGCGAACGTGCAGACAACAGCACACAGCTGGGCGCAGCGACCTGCAGTCCCGCGGCAACACGCGCATGGCCAGCAATGATTGCCCGTAGCCAGCCGGTCAACACCGGGAGGGACTGATCAGGGCGCCATTTTTCATTGATCTCGGCTTGCTCACGCGGATCCGCCACCATTCGCTGCGCACGCTTATAGAAGCCGAGATCAAGCTGGGGCAGAGCCAATTCTCGCGGGTTTTGCATTGCACGGAAGTTCACGACTGGTGCAATCGCCTTCCGACCGGTGGCACTCAACTGCAGCTCCAGCCACGGACTGTTCAGGATGAGCGCGTCGCCTACGCCACGGTGCCGATCCGCCCACAGGCTGAGCACCAGACCCCCGGTCGAGTGGCCGAACAGCACGAGGCGGCGCGTGCTGGGCTGTGCGCCTTCGACGTGGTGACCCATACGTTCGAGTGCCACTGCAATTTCCACGTCGTAGTCGGTCAGATCTTCTATATATCCCGGCGTTTGGCCCTCACGCAGACTCCGGCCATATTTGCGCAGATCCAGTGCGAAGAAACGGGCGCCACGCTGGGTCCAGAAATGTGCCAGTCTGCGCTGAAAGAAGTAATCAGACCATCCGTGGACATACAGCACATCGACATCGTGAAGCTCAGACGGCCCGGCAAAGCTACGTTTCCAAAATCCCTGCTTCGGCGGTAACGCACGCACGAGCGTCGCTTGCAGGTCGCCCTCATCGTCAGTACCCAGATCTAGAGTGCAATACTCGAATCCCTCACCAAGTATGTCGGGCTGCCACTCAGTCATAGGGTCAGTCTAGAGATCCGAGAGAAAACCATCCTGCAGCAACGACGAACGCCCACCAGATTTCTGATGGGCGTTCAATTGTGGATCCTGGGAGAATCGAACTCCCGACATCCTGCTTGCAAAGCAGGCGCTCTACCAACTGAGCTAAGGACCCGCGGTTCGATGCTATCGCATTGACGGCATCGGTGGGGCTACCAGGACTTGAACCTGGGACCTCTTCATTATCAGTGAAGCGCTCTAACCGCCTGAGCTATAGCCCCGTGACCAAGAAATGACTCTACCGGAAACTCGGCGAAATCAGAAATCGGACACTATGGCTTCCTGTTGCGCAGTGTTTCGCAACAGAGAACCGCCATCTAATTGCTGGTGAAACCCAACTGGAACCCGCCGATGACGCGGACCAACAGGTTGTAGATCACCGAAGCGACCGCGCCGAGGGCCGTACCTACAATCACGTTAAGAATTCCGACCACGATGGCGAATCCGAAGACCTGCGCGAAACCGAAGAATGCGAGCAGGCTGTTCTGGTCGCCCACGATGTCCATAAACAACGCATCGAGCTGGGCCAGCACACCCGTAGAAACGAGCACCGTGTAAATCAGGATGGTCGCTACGACGCTCACAATCGCTAAACACAGAGAAACCAGGAAGGAGAATTTCACTGCAGACCAAAAGTCAATAAAGACGAGCTTCAAACGCACCTGCTTAGCTGGCGCTTTCTTGCGTGTCTTGTTTGCCAACTTATCGGCGACAGTATTACTCATTCACGTCTTCCTTCGGTTCTCCGGGCGCCGTTCCTGCCTCCGTGACAGACTCCGGTGCTTCCTCGGCCGCAGCCTCGTCGAGACCCCGCTCCACATTTCGCGCGATGCCAATAATACGGTCCCCCTCTGGGAATCGCGCAAACACGACCCCCATGGTGTTACGACCCTTGGCCGGTACCTCACTGACGCTCGAACGGACCACTTTACCGCTCGCGAGTACGACGAGAACCTCATCGCTTTCGTCGACAATGAATCCGCCGACCAAATCTCCCCGGTTTTCATCAAGCTTGGCGACCTTGATACCGAAGCCACCGCGCTGCTGCACGCGGTATTCCTCGACTGCGGTTCGCTTTGCGTAGCCACCCTCAGTCACCACGAAGACATAACCCGATTGCGTGACTGTAGACGCGGTAAGCAGAGCATCACCATCGCGGAAATTCATTCCGCGAACCCCGCTCGTTGATCGACCCATTGGACGCAGTGCCTGATCTGATGCGGTAAATCGCACCGACATTCCCTGACGTGAGATGAGAAGCACATCATCGTCTGCGCACGCAATCAAAGCGGACACCAACTCATCACCCTCACGCAGCTTGATCGCAATGATGCCACCCGTGCGGTTTGTGTTGTATTCGGTCAGCGAGGTCTTCTTGACCAGACCGTCACGCGTTGCAAGCAGCAGATAGCCTCCGTCATCAAAGCTGCGGAGATCCAAGACCTGTGTCACCACTTCGTCAGGCGCGAGCGCGAGAAGATTCGCCAGGTGCTGGCCCTTCGCGTCGCGACCACCCTCAGGGATTTCGTAGGTCTTTGCCCGATAGACGCGGCCGGCATTGGTGAAAAAGAGCAACCAGTGGTGTGTGGTAGTCACAAAGAAGTGTTCGACGATGTCGTCCGCCCGTAATTGAGCACCCTTCACGCCTTTTCCACCGCGATGCTGTGACCGGTAGTTATCGATACGGGTGCGCTTGACATAGCCCCCGCGGGTAATCGTCACGACCATTTCCTCTTCGGGAATGAGGTCTTCCATTGACATGTCACCGTCATAGCCGTGCAAGATGTGCGTGCGTCGGTCATCTCCGTACTTCTGCACGATTTCATCAAGTTCTTCGACCACGATGCGTCTTTGCTCCATCGGAGAGGCAAGAACGCCCTGGTATTCCTTGATTTGCTGCTCCAGCTTGGCCGCCAGATCCAGAATCTTCTGACGCTCAAGTGCGGCGAGTCGACGCAATTGCAATCCGAGAATTGCGTCCGCCTGCAACTGATCCACTCCAAGGAGCGCCATGAGACCTTCGCGCGCTGCTTCGACCGTCGGCGAGCGACGAATCAGCGCGATCACCTCGTCAAGCGCATCAAGCGCCTTCAGATATCCGCGCTGAATGTGAGCTTCAGCTTCGGCCTTACGAAGACGGAACTCGGTGCGGCGCACGATGACTTCAACCTGGTGTTTGGCCCAAGCCGTGATAAAGCCATCGAGAGCCAGCGTCCGGGGTACCCCGTCAACGATGGCCAACATGTTCGCGCCGAAATTCTCCTGCAGCTGCGTGTGCTTGTAGAGGTTGTTCAGAACAACCTTCGCAATCGCATCACGCTTCAGAACAATCACCAATCGCTGACCGGTACGCCCGCTCGTTTCATCGCGGATATCCGCGATGCCCTGAATCTTGCCGTCTTTCACTAAATCCGCAATTTTGACTGCGAGATTGTCAGGATTGACCTGGTACGGAAGTTCTGTGACGACGAGGCAGGTGCGCCCATGAATTTCTTCAATGTTCACTACTGCGCGCATGGTGATCGAGCCGCGGCCGGTTCGATACGCGTCCCGAATACCTTTTGTTCCGAGAATCTGGGCCCCAGTCGGGAAATCTGGACCGTGGACACGCTCCATCAAGGCATCAAGAAGTTCTTCGCGTGTCGCTTCCGGATGCTCGAGATGCCACTTTGCTGCCTCAGAAACTTCGCGAAGGTTATGCGGAGGAATGTTCGTTGCCATGCCAACAGCGATTCCCACCGAGCCGTTAACAAGCAGGTTGGGGAAGCGCGCAGTCAGTACGGTCGGTTCCTGAGTTCGACCGTCATAGTTGTCCTGGAA
>CAZTBS010000004.1:38298-72372 GCA_964612125.1 uncultured Leucobacter sp.
CCTCGTCGATGTCGCGTACCATCTCCATCGCGAGCGGTGACATCTTCGTCTCGGTGTAACGGTGCGCAGCTGCACCATCATTTCCCGGCGACCCGAAGTTTCCCTGACCGAGCGCCAGGGGGTACCGCATCGCCCATGGCTGCACGAGTCGGACCAAGGAGTCATAGACAGCGCTGTCTCCGTGCGGATGAAATTGACCCATGACATCACCGATGACACGGGTGCACTTCGAAAAAGCCTTATCGGGACGATAGCCGCCGTCGTACATTGTGTAAATCACACGTCGATGTACCGGTTTAAGACCATCTCGGACGTCAGGAAGCGCGCGCCCGACGATCACGCTCATTGCGTAGTCAAGATACGACCGCTGCATTTCCAGCTGCAGATCAACTTGGTCGATCCTGCCATGCACACGATGCGCTGTCTCTGCAGCGGTTTCTGTTGTTTCGTGCTCGGAGTTTTGATGCTCAGATGTCAAGGAACCGCACGTCCTTTGCGTTCTGCTGAATGAAGTTGCGTCGTGATTCGACGTCTTCGCCCATGAGTGTGGAGAAAATTTCGTCGGCTGCCGCGGCATCGTCCATGGTGACTTGCAACAGAGTGCGCGTCTCAGGGTTCATCGTGGTTTCCCAGAGCTCTTCATAGTTCATCTCACCCAGGCCCTTGTAACGCTGCACCCCGCTTTCCTTGGCTAAGCGCTTCCCTGCTGCTGCGCCGGCGGCAAGACTGGCATCCCGTTCAGCGTCGCTATAGACGTATTCGTGCTCGGCATTCGTCCATTTGATTCGGTAGAGCGGAGGCTGCGCCAAATACACGTAGCCCATATCAATCAAGGGACGCATGTATCGGAAGAGTAGCGTCAGCAGCAGGGTGGTGATGTGTTGACCATCCACATCAGCATCTGCCATCAACACGATCTTGTGGTATCTCGCCTTTTCCGGATCAAAGTCCTCACCAATACCCGCACCGAAGGCGGTAATCATGGCCTGAACTTCCGTGTTCCCCAAGGCACGATCCAATCGTGCCTTCTCAACGTTGAGGATCTTGCCACGCAGCGGCAAGATCGCCTGTGTCTCGGGGTTGCGTCCAGTCTTCGCGGATCCACCAGCGGAGTCACCCTCAACAATGAATATTTCTGAGATCGTCGGGTCTTTACTCGCGCAGTCAGACAGTTTTCCGGGCATACCACCAGACTCCAGCAGCCCCTTGCGTCGCGCAGTTTCGCGGGCCTTGCGTGCAGCGATTCGTGCGGTCGCCGCTTGAATTGCCTTGCGGATGATGTCCTTTGCTGCAGCAGGATTGCGCTCGAACCAATCACCGAGCTGGTCCCCCACCACTTTCTGAACGAAAGCTTTCGCCTCAGTGTTGCCTAATTTAGTTTTAGTCTGACCTTCAAACTGAGGCTCACCAAGCTTAACTGAGATAACAGCAGTCAATCCCTCACGCACATCCTCACCAGAAAGATTGTCGTCTTTCTCGCGGAGCAAATTCTTATCGCGTGCGTATTTGTTCACCAGAGTGGTCAACGCGGCACGGAATCCTTCTTCGTGCGTACCACCCTCATGCGTATTGATGGTATTCGCATAGGTGTGCACGCTCTCCGTGTAGGAGCTTGTCCACTGCATGGCGACTTCTGCGGCAATCTTGCGAGTGGTGTCTTCCGCCTCAAAAGAGATGATTTCATCGTGCACAAGTTCAGCGCGCTTCGCGGCATTGAGATGTTGAACGTAATCCTGAATACCATTCGCATACATGAACTCGTCATGAAGCGGAGCTGGCTGTATGAGCTCGCCATGCTCATTTTCGATGGGATCCTGATTGCGCAGGTCAGTGAGGGTGATTCGCAGACCCTTGTTCAAGAAGGCCATCTGCTGAAAACGAGTACGCAAGGTGGCATAATCAAAATCGATCGTTTCAAAGATGTCAGCGCTTGGCCAAAAAGTGATCGTTGTGCCAGTTTCCTCACTAGGCACACCCTGTTTGAGAGGCGCATCCGGAACGCTTCCGGTAAATGACATGTTCCACGTGAAACCTTGACGCCGAACCTCTACTTCAAAACGCGAAGAGAGGGCATTGACGACTGACGATCCCACGCCATGCAATCCACCGGATACGGCGTAACCACCACCGCCAAACTTTCCGCCAGCGTGCAGGACGGTGAGTACCACCTCGACGGTCGAACGACCCTCGGTCGGGTGCAGGTCGACCGGAATACCGCGTCCGTTATCGACTACACGCACACCACCATCTTCGAGAATGGTGACGTGAATCGTGTCGCAGTAACCTGCAAGAGCCTCATCTACTGAATTGTCCACAATCTCGTAGACAAGGTGGTGTAAACCACGCGGCCCGGTTGAACCGATGTACATCCCGGGCCGCTTCCGAACCGCTTCAAGGCCTTCAAGTACCTGGATATCACCAGCACCGTATTCCGCCGGAGTAGTGGCCTGATCTTCAGTCATTCGTATTGTGTCCCTCTACCCGCGTCTCAGGGGTGTATTTCGCGCCGGGTATTTTCTGAGCCAAGCCTATCAATTCCCGGTCTCAGAGCATGCCGTATTGACCCAATCAGGCCCATTCTTGGGTGAGGGTTGATCCCACTTCTCGGATCACCCGTAGGTATCCCTGGGACCCCGACCCGGAACCGTGCGCAGGCCATGCCTCCAGCTGGGAGCACCGGGAGCCAAAAATTTCAGTTCACGAATATTCGCACCAGGATACTCATCGATGAGTCTTGTGAGTACCTCGCCTCGTAGACGTCGCAATTCGGTTGCCCAAGCCGTGGAGTCGCACTGAACGATAAGGGTTTGCTCACGCAGTTCTACCACTCGCGTGTGTTCGGCTACTGACTCTCCAATAAAGCTTGGCCACTCGGAAATTAATCGGGCACGGTCAAGTTCAGTCTTCCAGCCAAGATCACTTGCAGTACCCATTAATACATCACCCAGGGGTTGCGGATCACGATGACCTCCGAATGGAGCACTCCCGACAACTTCGCTCCCCCGTCGACCAGTGCTTCGCCGCACAGCTTGCCCACGCCACAAGGCTTTTACGTGCAGATAACAGTCACTGGCGAACGACGAATCACCAATTGTCTGCATTGTCCTCCTTTACGAAGGACGTTGACTCAACAGCACCCCTTAGCTCACCAGCCGTGACATGCACTGTGTGTGCATCAAAACCATCGGGAACATCTTCTTCAACAGCAGCTGTGACAAATACTTGTTCGTAAGTCCCTACTGCTGCCATGAGACGTCGTCGTCGAACTCCATCCAATTCCGCAAACACATCATCCAGAATGATGACCGGGTCACCGACCAGCGATTCTTCACGAACAAGCTGAGCCACAGCCAATCGCAGTGACAGCGCAAACGACCAGGACTCTCCATGACTGGCATATCCGCGAACTGGGAGCCCATTCAATGAAAGCTGCAGGTCGTCTCGATGAGGGCCAATCAGAGTCACTCCTCGTTCGAGCTCTTGCCGATGTACCGAGACAAGCGTGCGACGAAACTCGGCACTCAACGTTTCACGTGAAACATCGCCCCTTCGTACCTGCATGGCCTCGTCTACGGTTTCACGTGAAACATCGTCATTTTGCACCCCGAATACCGCGGACTCTACGAGACTGAGATGCGGTGAGTGATCTGCTCCGACAAGAGTGTTATAGCTCTTTATCAGGACCGGATTGAGTTCCAGAAGCAACGACTGGCGGGCTTGCATGATGCGCGATCCCAGATCAACCAGCTGCTCGTCCCAGACAGGCAGTGTTGCTTCCAACGCTGCACGCGTGCCACTCACCTTTGCTGACTTTAACAAAGAGTTTCTCTGTCGAAGCACTCGCTCGTAATCAATCAAGACTCCTGAGAAGGATGGATGACGAGCGACCAATGCCTCGTCGAGAAATTTTCGTCTCAGGGCCGGTTCACCCCGAACCATATTCAAGTCTTCCGGCGCAAACATCACACATGAAAACCAGCGTGGAAGTTCCCGGGGCTTTACAGCATTCCGATTCACCTGGGCCCGATTTGCCAAGCCGCGATTAATCTGTGCTTCCAAGAGAACAGAACGCTCTCGAGCGGCCACTCGCATTCGTATGATCGCCGCATCTGAGCCGGCACGAATGAGCGCGCTGTCAGAAGAGACACGGTGCGAACCTAAACGCGAGAAATAGGCAATCGCTTCCACGAGATTAGTCTTCCCTTGGCCGTTCCTACCAAGGATCAGATTAACGCCCGGCGCACATGCAAGTTCCGCCGTGCGATAGTTGCGAAAGTCACTCAGGGACACATGCGTAACTCGCAACAGATTGCCCTATCTGAGCAGAAGATTGGGCTGCAACAGATACCGGTAGCTCTGCTCGTCGAGATCGTCCTTAGCTCGCTGACTGGTGATAAGCACCGGGCCGGGCTTACTACTGTTGTCGCTGCGAGTAAAGCCGATTCTGGCGAACTCGGCGTGGATCGATCGCAAACCATCCAGCAGAAACTGCGGTTTCAAAGAGACGACCATATCGTCGCCCACCAAATGCGCGTCGACGGTTTCAACGGCCTGCGCGGTCTCTGTACCCGCCGCCTCGAGCGTTACCTGGCCTTCAATGAAAGAAAAACGAAGCGCTGCCTCGCGCTCAAGCACCAGACCCACACGACCAACTGCCTCAATGAGTTCCGCAGTGTTCAGGACAGCGTAATTATCAATCCGCTCCGGAAACAGGCGACCCACTGGTGGGTAATTCCCCTTGATCAGCAAAGAGGTGACGGTCTTATTCCCACCAGAAAAGGCGATAAGCTCACGTTCACCGTCCTTGACAATCGCAATGCTCACCGTGCCGTCATTGCCGAAGACCTTGCCGACTTCAATGACGACCTTGGCTGGAACCAGCGCTGAAAGATCAGCATCCTCGCTGTGTTGCTGCCAGTCAATTCGACGAGTTGCGACTCGATAACGGTCGGTCGCGGTCAGCGTCAGTGCATTCTTTGAGATTTCGAATTGCACTCCAGTGATTACGGGAGTGACATCATCTTTTGATGCCGCAAGTGATACCTGGGCGATTGCTTCAGCAAAATCCTCAGCAGGAACGTGTCCTGACACACTGTCAATGCGTGGGACCTGCGGATACTCCTCGACAGGCATCGCAGGAAGACTAAAGGATGACGCACCACACCGCACTTGCGCCCGTGTATCGATGAGCGAGATTTCAACATCCGCATGCGGAAGACGCTGGGCAATTTCTCCAAGCAGACGACCTGACACCAGCACTCGACCCGGTTCACTCACATCCGCGATGATGTGAGTTCTCGCCGAGGTCTCATAGTCGAACGACGACAAGGTGATTCCCTGATCGGTGCATTCGATGAGAACGCCACTCAGCAATGGCTGTGTCGGCCGCTGTGGAAGCAACTTGACGGCAAAAGAAACGGCCTCACTAAACACGTCACGGTTGACGGTGAAACGCATGCCTGCTCCTTGCCCAACTCAGCATCTGAACTCAGATCCCCGCATGACGAGGCTCGGATGACCATCTTTGCATATTCCTGGTCTTCCGGTGTGTCAGATCATGGAGCCCGAGCACTGAGCTCCACAGCGTGATCGAGCCACCAATATCTATACATCGAGTGTTAATAGTAATAACTGCTGTGGAAACTGTGGATAACCTCTGGCATCCCAATACAGGCCTCGAAACTACACGTGTGTGAGTTGTTGGTAGGCGGTGAATAACCGAGGAAAGGCAGAAACATGCGCCTCTCCATGGATTTCTGAGATTCCACACAGGAGCGCAAATCATGCACAGGAGACTGCAACTTATCCCCAGTTACTCACAGATTAGGATCGAAGTGTGAATAACTCGGGATCGAGTTGTCTATCGTGTGGCTTGTTTGATTCGTGTCGTGAGTTCAGTGACCTGATTGAAAATTGAGCGTCTCTCAGCAATGAGTTGGGTGATCTTACGATGCGCGTACATCACCGTGGTATGGTCTCGGCCTCCAAAGAGCTGACCGATCTTCGGGAGTGACAAAGGCGTAAGCTCTCGACACAGGTACATTGCAATTTGCCGTGCCGTAGCGATTTGCTGTGCGCGTGACGGACCGTACAGGTCATCAAGGGCGAGGTCGAAGTACTCCGCGGTGTGGCTGATGATGTCGGTCGGCTGAATCTCATTGTCTTCATCGAGCGTGATGAGATCTTTCAAGACTGTTTGCACGAGTGGCATATCGACCCGCTGCTGGTTCAAACTAGCGAAAGCGGTGACCCTAATGAGGGTCCCCTCTAGCTCACGAATGTTGGAAGTGAACTTGGAGGCGATGAATTCGAGGATGTCGTGATCGATCTCAAGATTCTCTCGCTTCGCCTTCTTGCGAAGAATCGCGATCCGTGTTTCGAGGTCGGGAACTTGGATGTCGGTGAGGAGGCCCCACTCGAAGCGGGATCGCATGCGATCTTCAAACCCTCGCAGCTGTTTCGGAGGCACATCACTGGTGATCACGACCTGCTTGCTGTGGTCATGCAGAGTGTTGAAGGTGTGAAAAAAGGCCTCTTGTGTTTCTGCTTTACCCTCGAGAAATTGAATGTCATCAACAAGCAAGATGTCTACGCTTCGGTACCGAGCGTGGAAGGCCGCTCCCTGATTATTGGCGATTGAGTTGATGAAATCGTTAGTGAAGTCTTCAGAACTGACATACCGTACGCGAATCTCAGGAAAGAGTTCTCTCGCGTAGTGCCCAATCGCGTGCAAGAGGTGGGTCTTCCCCAACCCGGAATCACCGTAAATGAACAGAGGATTGTAGGCGCGTGCTGGTGCCTCAGCGACCGCGACGGCTGCTGCGTGGGCGAATCGATTGGACTGCCCGATCACAAAAGTATCGAAACGATACTTTTCATTCAGCCGACTGTCCGCCGTTTCATTACTGCTCGCGCGCGGTTGTGGATTTTCAACGGGTCGAACGTGCTCAGCAGTGGCACTCGGTGTCATCGTGCTGTGCTGGTGTTCTTCAGGTTCCGGATCGATTGCTGGCTGTGCGTCTTCATCGACGATGACCACAAAACTCTGAATTTCGCTGGCTTCTGGAATTGCGGACACAGCCTGCATGATCGCAGGGCGGAGCCGATTTTCGAGAAGTTTCAAGGTGAACTCGTGCTGCACAGCGAGAAATAGTGTTCCAGCACTAATCCCACGAGGAACCGCAAGGGCTAGTTGTGCGCCGACAGCAGGCCCAACTTCAGGGTCGCCCATTACTCGATGCGTAATTTGGCCCCATACGCGTTGGACGTCATCTTCAGTCACGGGTACTTCCGCAATTCTTTCGACTTACTGACACGAGAATCCCCAAACCCATCCACAAGACAGAGTATTGAAGAGGCCGAGATCAAGCGAAAAAAGCTCCGCGACTCACACCTGCGCCAACGTTAGTCACAGAATTGTCCACAGGCAAGTCATCTTCCTGAACACGCCGAATACCCTCCCACGTCATGATCACATGTCATGCATAGTCTGTCTTTCTCGGGTTCCGCTTTGACTTCGCGCATGATTGGGCGTATGTTTGGTTCCTTGTATGGGCGCAATCTAATTGTGTCCCTGCCCAGATTCGACTTCCTCGGCACACGCGTGTTGGGGATCTATTCCATAAGTCACGGAGTCTTTCACCATGAGCAAGCGTACTTTCCAGCCCAATAACCGTCGTCGCGCAAAAGTACACGGCTTCCGTGCCCGCATGCGTACACGTGCTGGTCGTGCAATTGTCGCGGCTCGTCGAGGCAAGGGTCGCTCGAAGCTCACCGCGTAACTTTCGCGTTCGCGATTGTGCCTGCCAGACATCACCGTGTCACACGGGGAGATGACTTTCGGCGCATTGTGAGGCATGGCTTCCGCGTGGGGGGTGCGTACAGCATCGCCCACGCGGTTTTGCATGTGAGGGATGCTATATCGGAGCCGCAACCCGCGAAATTTGGCATCATTGTTTCTCGTGCGGTCGGAAACGCCGTAGTGAGAAATTTGGTACGAAGAAGATATCGGGCGGTCATCGACCAACAAATAACCGAAGGCTTCCACGGTGCAGACGTGGTGTTCCGAGTGTTACCCGCTAGCGCTGTTGCAACCTTTGATGATCTTCAACGCGAAGTGCGCAAGCAGCTCGGACGCGTCACACAGCGTGACCCTTTTCTTGTCAAGGACCTGAAGTGAGCGTAGTGAGTAAGGCCTTATGGGAATTGTGGTTGATGCCACGAAACCTTGCGATCGCGTTCATGCTCCTCTACCGTCGCACGATCTCCCCGCTGTACGGGCAAGTCTGCAGGTACTATCCCAGTTGTTCGCGTTACGCTTTGGAAGCGTTCCAGCGCCAAGGTTTCCTGGCTGGCATCGGGCTCACGTTCTGGCGTCTTCTCCGGTGCAATCCATGGACGCCCGGTGGGATCGATGATGCCCCCGAGCGACGCGCGCCCCGGTTTTCCATAAATTCACGCGGATTCGTTCGCCCCACCTTACGAAAGGCCTGATCACGGTGGACTTCATCGAGACAATTCTGTGGCCGTTGCGTTGGCTCGTTGAGCTGGTGCTGATGCTCTGGCACCAACTTTTCACTCTGCTTGGACTGGATCCTGCATCGGGCGCCGCATGGGTTCTCTCGATTCTTGGTCTTGTAATTGTCGTCCGCTCGCTGCTCATTCCGGTCACGGTTCGTCAGATTAAAGCCCAGCGTCGAATGATGGACCTTGCACCTGAGATGAAGAAGGTGCAGGCGAAGTACAAGGGAAAGACCGATCAATTCTCGCGCGAGGCGATGAGCCGCGAGACGATGGCCCTGTACAAGAAGCACGGCACGAATCCCTTCTCGTCGTGCCTTCCGATTCTGATTCAGATGCCGATCTTCTTCTCCTTGTTCTACGTGTTGCGTAACGCATCAGATAACAAGCCCGGCATTGGTTTCATGAACGAGGACTTGACGCAGAGTTTCAACGCAGCCACGGTGTTTGGTGCGCCGTTGAAGATGACCTTCACGCAGGGTTGGGAATCTGGGCAGTGGAGCGTTGTGATTTTGCTTGGCATCATCGTGATTGCGATGATCGCGTCTCAGTTCTTCACGCAGTTGCAGATCATGTCGAAGAACATCTCGGATGAGACTAAGGCATCGCCGATGTACCGCCAACAGAAGATCATGCTGTACATCATTCCATTCGCGTTCTTGTTCTCGGGGGTGGCGTTCCCGCTTGCGCTTAACATCTACTGGTTCACCTCGAACCTGTGGACGATGGGTCAGCAGTTCATCGTGATTCGAAACATGCCTACGCCGGGAAGTGATGCGTGGCGTGCACGTCAAGAGCGTCTCCGCGCCAAAGGCAAGCTGAGTCAGGAGGAGCTTGAGGTCATCGAGGCGCGCGAAGCTAAGGACGCGGTGCAGGGTCAGCGAGTGCAACCGAAGAGCGCGAAGCGCGCCAAGAAGAAGAAGTGAGACGTGGATATGAGTGAGCAAGCGACGATGCAGGGGTTGAACGCCGACCCCACCGACGATGAACTCGAGGTTGAAGGCGACCTTGCGGCAGACTACATTGAGGGCCTGCTTGATATTGCTGACCTCGACGGCGATCTCGACATCTCCGTCGCGAGTGGTCGTGCGTATCTTTCGGTAACCGGTGGCGGAGAAGATCTCGACCACCTGGCAATGCCCGATGTCGTTCAGGCACTGCAGGACCTCACGCGCCTCGCTGTGCAAAATGAGACGGGTCGTTTCTCACGTTTGATCCTTGATATTGGTGGATCACGAAGCGCTCGTGCGGCAGAGTTGAAGGGTTTAGTTGACGCAGCGATTGCACAAATTGCAGCGGGGCGTCAGGAAATCGAGCTCGAGCCAATGTCTTCATATGAGCGCAAGCTTGTGCATGACCTGGTGGCTGAACGCGGCTATCACTCCGAGTCACGCGGCGAGGGTCGTGATCGACGTCTGGTGATCCGTGCGGCCTAATCGGTTTCACGTGAAACATGTCTGAGATATTGATTGAGGTAGAACCTCCGTACGCAGCTGAAATTGCAGGATCGCGAATCGAGATCTTGCGCGCATTTACGCAGGATCTCGGTGTACGAGGTGAGACCCTCGGTCTCATTGGGCCACTAGAAGCACCGCGTCTGTGGACGCGTCATATTCTGAACAGCGCCGTGCTGGCTCCCCTTATTGCGAGCGGGGCACAGGTTGCTGATATCGGCACCGGTGGTGGGATGCCCGGGTTGGTGCTGGCAATCCTGCGGCCCGATGCGCACTTCAGACTCGTTGAGCCAATGGAGCGTAGATGCGCGTGGTTGAATGAGCAGATCACCACATTGGGTGTAACCAATGCTGAGGTTTGTCGGGGACGTGCGGAGGAGTTTCACGGTGCTTGGGAAGTCGATCAGATTACCGCTCGTGCCGTCACTGCTCTTCGCAAGCTGATTCCGCTCACCGCCCCGCTCCTTCGAGATGGCGGCGAAATGCTTTTCTTGAAGGGCGCGTCGGTTGCGGATGAGATTGACGCCGCTGCGAAGCTGCTGCATCGATTCCGCGTGCATGATGTCAGTGTTGAAGAACTCGGTGTTGGTCAACTCGAGGAGACGACTAAAGTGTTGAGAGCCCGGGTGCGGTGATCCACTTGCCCCTGCTCGCACTGTCACTGAGGAAGCAATGACCGAGACCGACAACGCACTGGTGGCGAAGCACCTGGTTGATAAGCGTCGTCGTCGGCGCGCGCTTGAGCAGACTGTATCGCCGCTGCCTGCGACTACCCGTATTATCACGGTGTCGAATCAGAAGGGCGGTGTCGGCAAGACGACCACGACGGTCAATTTGGCCTCTGCGCTTGCTCGCCGCGGAGCAACCGTTCTCGTGATTGATCTTGACCCGCAGGGAAATGCTTCGACCGCCCTGGGTGTCCTGCACAGACCCGAAGTCACCAGCGTCTACGACGTGCTGCTGGGAAACGAGGATATTGCGGCGGCGGTGCAATCTACTACCGACCACGAACGCTTGTTCTGCGTGCCATCAACGATCAATTTGGCTGGCGCCGAAATCGAACTCGTGTCATTGGTTGCTCGAGAGCAACGACTGCGCACCGCACTCGAGCAGTTTCTGCGTGAAGCACCGACGCATTTTCACTATGTGTTTATCGACTGCCCACCTTCGCTCGGATTGCTCACAGTGAATGCCTTTGTCGCTGCGCACGAAGTGCTGATTCCGATTCAGTGTGAGTATTACGCACTCGAAGGTCTGAGCCAGTTGTTAGGCAATATCAACCTCATCCAGAAGCACTTGAATCCGGATTTGCGAGTGTCCACAATCTTGCTCACGATGTATGACGCTCGGACTAATTTGGCGCAAGAGGTCGCTGAAGAAGTGCGCAGTCACTTCCCAACAGAGACCCTTACCGCGGTGGTTCCACGCTCGGTACGTATCTCTGAGGCACCCAGCTACGGACAGACGGTGCACGCGTACGACGCTGGATCGATTGGCGCAATTGCGTACCTTGAGGCAGCAGCTGAGATCGCAGAACGCGGTGCCCCACCTGTCACAACCGGAGGACTCTGAATATGGCGACAAAGAAGCGAAGCGGACTTGGGCGCGGTATTGGTGCGCTGATCCCGCAGAGTAGTGGTGACGGTGAACGCCCGGTTGATGTGTTCTTCCCCGCGGATCGCGGAGCTGCGCAGGCCTCAGGATCCGGGTCTGCTGATGAGGTTGACGCCGCGGTGACTCTGCAACAAGTGCCGGGTGCTGTGTTGACGAACCTGGCCCTCACGGACATTGTGCCAAACCGTGCGCAGCCTCGCACCGAGTTCGATGAGGAAGCTCTCGAGGAACTCACGCTCTCCATTCGGGAGTTTGGCGTCTTTCAGCCAGTTGTGGTGCGTGAAATCCAGCCCATTCCTGAGACAGGCAAACCTCGCTACGAGTTGATCATGGGCGAGCGCCGCTTCCGCGCCAGCCAGCGTGCCGGCCGGGATACGATTCCAGCGATTATTCGCAGCACCGCCGACGAGCACATGCTTCGCGACGCACTGCTCGAGAACCTACATCGTGCGCAACTGAACCCGTTGGAAGAAGCTTCTGCGTATCAACAGTTGCTGAGTGATTTTGGTATCACTCAGGAACAGCTCGCTGAGCGGATCGGGCGTTCACGCCCGCAAATTTCCAATACGATTCGTTTGCTGCGCTTGCCCGAGCCCGTACAAGCGAGAGTGGCCGCGGGTGTGCTGTCGGCTGGTCACGCGCGCGCGATCCTCTCTCTTGATGGCGACGCAGCAGCGATGCAGCGTCTTGCTGACAAGATCGTGAATGAGGGCTTGTCGGTGCGCGCAGCGGAGGCCGTCGCCGGAGAGACCCCGAAAGTGAAGCGTGCACAGGTGCGCGCGGGCGGCGTACAGGCACAGCTGTCGGAGATCTCTGAGCGGTTGGGTGATCGCTTTGACACTCGCGTCACAATCAAGTTGGGCGCCAAGAAGGGTCAGGTCCTGATTGATTTTGCGACGATCGCTGATCTGAAGCGGATTCTGAAGGAGCTGGGCGATCCCGGTTTTCAGTAGTTCTTCGATCATCGTTTAGAAACACTGAGTGCCCGGCTCCCATGGGAGCCGGGCACTCAGTGTTTGTATTGCGCGGCTTAGATAATGCCAGTGAGGTGCTCTTCGAGCACGGCCTTCGGCACTGCACCGATGATTTCACGAACTTCTTCGCCGTTCGAGAAGACCTTCATCGCGGGAATCGAGGTGATGCGATACCGTGAGGCAAGGCCGGGGTTTTCATCGACGTTGACCTTGGCGATGATGATCTTTCCATCGTGCTCTGCGGCGATCTGGTCGAGTACAGGCGCAACCATGCGGCACGGACCGCACCACTCTGCCCAGAAATCGACCAGTACGGGTACGGGACTCTGCAGCACAACCTTGTCGAAGGTCTGCTCTCCGACGATGATGGGTTCAGACATGATGTTTCTCCTTAAAAAGTGATGATTACTGCTGAGCGGCCAGATAGTGTTCAGCGTCAAGTGCGGCGACGACACCCGACGCTGCGGCGGTGGCGGCCTGTCGGTAGCTCGGATCAATAACGTCACCAGCTGCAAAGACACCGGGAAGAGAGGTGCGGGAGCTCCGTCCGTCAACGGCAATCGTGCCGTCTGCGGTGAGTTCCAGCTGACCGTGCACGAGGTGCGTGCGTGGGTCATTTCCGATCGCTACAAACAAGCCTTCCAGCGGGAGCGCGCGCTCTTCGCCGGTGACCGTATCACGCAATGTGACTCCGGTGACCTCGGTCTCACCCTGGATCGCCGCAACCTCCGCATTGAAGATAAACTCGATCTTTTCGTTGTCAAAGGCGCGCTGTTGCATGATCTTCGATGCTTTCAGCTCTTCGCGGCGGTGAATGACGTACACCTTCGAGGCAAAGCGAGTGAGGAACGTCGCCTCTTCCATTGCGGAGTCTCCACCACCGACGACAGCGATGGTCTTCTCACGGAAGAAGAATCCGTCGCAGGTCGCGCACCAGGACAGACCGTGGCCGCTGAGCTTCTCCTCTTCGGGTAAGCCAAGTTTCCGATAGGCAGAGCCCGTAGCGAAAATAACCGTCCGTGCCTCGTGGACTGTCCCGTCGGTGGTGGTGACCTTCTTGACGTCTCCAGTGAGATCCACTGCTGCGACATCGTCGTACTTCACCTGCGTGCCAAATTTTTCGGCCTGCGCCTGGATCTTCTCCATCAACTCCGGCCCCTGAATGCCATCCGGGAAGCCGGGGAAGTTCTCAACCTCGGTGGTATTCATTAACTCACCGCCGGGTTCAACGGAGCTCGCGAACAAGAGCGGCTGCAGGCCCGCTCGTGCAGCGTATATACCCGCCGTCAGCCCGGCTGGGCCACTGCCGATGATGATGATGTGATGCATGGTGCTCCCTGTCGGAGGTGGTTGGGCCGCGTCTGGTCGTCGCGCATCCGGTACAACTCATCCTAGGGACGGATCATTCCCCGGTTTGGCCAATTGATGTCTCGTCGACATCGCGGTGTGAGGGATGCGCACTACGCGCGAGTTCCCGTCGCCGGTGTCGAATACTTCGCCAGATGCCAAAGCCGAGGAGAAGCCCGGTAAGGGAGCCCAGTGAGATCATGAGGACGGCCTCAGTAGAGCTTCGGAGGGTGAGTTTGAGCGTCTGCGCAGCGTAGGGTGATTCGCCCCAGGCATCCAGCACTTCCGCGTGGAGCCCGGCTTCTCCTGAAGACACGCGCGCATCGACCCCGACGAGCACCACATGATTGCCTTCTGCGCTGATCGCCTGATCCGGGAACGTCCGTTCCGGCACAGCGATAGCGGCCGATACGGGTGTTACCTGGAGGGTGACTTGCGCGGGGAATGGGAGCGCATTGTGCAGGGTAATCGGAATGCGCGATGAAGTACCAACGAGCTGTGTGTTCTCTACCCCGACGATCTGCACTCCCTGCAGTAACTCTGCGTCTCTGGCCTTGACTTGGGTGTCGAACTCGGTAAAGGCAGCTTCGCTTTCGGCATAGCGTGTGGCGAGTGCTTCAAGTACGCGCACGCGTTGATATTGCAGCAGAAAGTCTGGCGTGACGAGCAGCGGGGCCAAGCGATCGATTTCGTCGGATCGCACGAGCGTTGCCCGCAGCAGCTCGCGTCGTTCCTCAAATGTCTCCCCTGCTTGCAGGTTCGCTGTCCCCGGCGGTTGCTCCGCTTCCGGCACTTCGCGTACCCAGCTCAGTTCTTCGATACTGCGCAGAAAACCCGCGGGATTCGTGGCGTCGGCGATGGCACCGCGATCCACCGCAAGCACCACACCGCCGAGGTCCTGTTGCGCGGCAAGCGCCAAGCGCGCCGCAATCTCTGCCAGGCCAGCAGCTCGTTCGGCTGAAGTACGCGAGCTCAGCGCACTGCGACTGAGCTCGGTGAGTGCATGATCGGCAATGAGCGCCGAGAAATCTCCGAGTTGTACCCGTGTGCCCGAGGGCGCTGACACGCTGGTGGAGTCCAGCACAATGGACGTTAACCCGGCGTTCTTTAGCAGGGTGAGGGTGGCCGAGTCGATGTTTCCGGCGGCAGGCCAGGAAGCGGGAAAGGCTTGCGGGAGTGCGGTAAGCCGCTGCATGCGCGTCTCAGCGTCGACGACATCGTTCACGGTGGTCAGCTCAGACACGTCCGCAGACTCGCGTGTCTCAGCTTCAGGTATGAGGTAGTCCAATCCGAGAGGTTCCAGCAAAGTGTCACGACCGAGCGCGGCCTGCACCGCGGGGTCAGCATCTGCAAACTGCAGCAAAAAGAGCGGACGTGTGGTGGTCTCAAGCCTTGCCAAAAGTTCTTGCGCTGAGGCGGGAGAGTCATCCTCGAGCACACGGATGGCAGCGGGTATCCGGGGATCCACCGCGAGCGTGGCGCTCATGCTTTCTGCGACATCCAAGAGTTCGAGAAGCTTCGGGGCAATTTCTTGCAGCTGCGCTGTCGAGGGCATCGTACGCACGCTTTGCGGGAGCACAAACGGCACGAGCGTGGTGACTGCGATCTGTGCACCATTTCCCGCACCCTGCCAGACGAACGGCGTCGCTGGTGAGGAGATGAGTGGCCCACGATAGGTGTCGAATGGTTCATTTTTGGGCGGGTGCAGTTGTGCGTGCACCGCATAGACCCCAGGACCACTGGCGAGCGAGAGCGGGAACGCATCGCGCGGAACCACGAGGGTGAGCGTTTCCTCTTCGCCCGCGGGAATCTCCGGCAGAGTTTGCCGGATGAGTTCGGCTGCGCGAGGAGGTGGCTCCACATCAGCTGGTGCAGGCTGTGACAGCGGTTCGGTGTTCAGTAACAGCCGCAGTTCTCCGGCGGGGATCAGTGACTCCCCAGTGTTCCGGATAGTGACACCGAAGCTGAATCGTTCCACGCTCGGAGTGAGGAGTGGGGAACTCGGAGCGACGATCAGGTCGGCTGCATACGGTGTCACAGCACCTTCAGTGTGCGATTGACCTGCAAACGCGGGCCCGGCGCTGAGCCAAAAAACGATCATCGTGAGTGCAATGATCGCGTACCGGTGCGTCAATGAGCGGCGCAGACCGAACGGACGGCGCGATCGCAACTGCGGCGCACGGGACATAGGGCAAGTTTAGGACCGAGGCGCTGCCGGTACCCTGGGGAGATGCGTCCTATTGCCGAATCGATGGCTGCTCTTCGTGCGATCGCCGATTCTCCGCCGGTGCGTAGTCTGTCCCAGGCATTTGCCGCGGCAGGCCATGAGTTCGCTTTGGTGGGAGGCCCTGTGCGAGACGCACTGTTGGGTCGAGGAGTGAGCGATCTTGATTTCACGACGTCCGCGCGTCCGAATGACACTCGTGCGATTGTGGAGAACTTGTCCTCGCAAGTGTGGGATGTGGGCCGCGATTACGGCACGATTGCTGCCAAGGTGCACGGTGAGACGGTAGAGATCACGACTTACCGCGCTGAGATTTACCGAGATGATTCGCGCAAGCCGGAGGTCACTTTCGGAGACACAATCGAGGCTGATTTGGTGCGCCGAGATTTCACTATTAACGCGCTGGCACTGATGCTTCCCTCGTTACGACTGGTGGATGTATCCGGCGGTGTTGAGGATCTGCTTGCTGGACGAATTGTGACGCCGGCTTCACCCGAAATCTCATTCACTGATGACCCCTTGCGCATGCTGCGCGCGGCGCGCTTCGCCTCGCAGTTGGGTTTTACAGTTGCGCCGGAAACACAATCTGCGATGGCAGAATACGGGCCACGACTGGAGATTGTTTCTGCTGAGCGTGTGCGTGACGAACTGGTGAAGTTGCTCGCCACATCTGATCCGCTGCCCGGCCTGCGATTGTTGGTCGATACCGGACTGGCCGCGCGCTTTTTGCCTGAGCTCACCGATCTGGTGGCAACCCAAGACGATCACGGTCGACACAAAGACGTCTATGAGCACAGTCTGACCGTGCTGAGTCAGGCAATTGATCTGGAACGCACCCGAGCGAAGAATAGCGATGCACTCGCAGAGCCCGATATCGTGCTGCGGTTGGCGGCATTGCTGCATGACATTGGAAAACCCGCTACCCGCCGATTCGAACGTGGCGGAGTGACGTTCCATCACCATGACGTCGTGGGTGCGAAGCTTGCCAAGAAGCGACTGCGGGCTCTCCGCTTCGACAACGACACGATTGCACGAGTTGCTCGGTTGATCGAGCTGCACCTGCGATTCTTCGGTTACAGCGATCAGCAGTGGACCGATGCCGCCGTGCGTCGCTACGTCAGAGATGCTGGAGACGTGCTCCCACAGCTGCATATCTTGACGCGAGCAGATGTCACCACGCGCAATCGCCGCAAGGCAGAACGCCTTGAACATGCCTACGATGACATTGAGCGGCGGATCGAAGAGTTAATGGCAGCTGAGGAGCTGGCAGCAGTGCGGCCCGACCTTGATGGCGAGCAGATCATGCAGCTGCTGGGCATCGGACCAGGCCCCCTGGTGGGCCGGGCATACCGGTACTTGCTTGAGGTGCGGCTCGATGAAGGCCCGATCGGCGAGGAGGCCGCAACCGCCCGTCTGCTCGATTGGTATCGCGAGGAGCAGCAGTGAGTGACGCGCAACCCACGCAATGGTTCGATGGGGCGCGGAAAGTGCTGTTTGTGCACGCGCACCCAGACGATGAGACCATCGCTACCGGAGGCACGCTGGCGGCGCTTGCGGAAGCCGGAATGGAGCCAGGGCTCGTGACACTGACCCGTGGCGAGCAGGGTGAGGTGGTGCCTGGCCCCTTCAGTCATTTGGCTGGCACGCCAGCGCTCGCCGCACATCGTGAAACAGAGCTCGCAGCTGCACTCTTCATGCTGGGGATTGAACGGCATGCTTATCTTGGCGCTGCCCCGGCGCGTGCAGCGGGTCTCCCGCCACGTAAGTACTCTGACTCGGGAATGATGTGGGGGGCCGATGGTCTCGCGGTGGCTGCACCCGAGGCTGCGCCGGATGCGTTGACCCGCGCTGACGCCGTGGATCCGCTGCGTGACTTACTTGCGTTAGCCGTCGAGTGGGAAGCGGAAGCGCTGGTCAGCTATGACGCCATCGGTGGCTATGGTCACCCTGACCATGTATTCGCGCATCGAATCGCGCGGGCCGTCGCGCACGGTCTTGATCTGCCGTACTGGGAAATTGTGGCCACCGAAGCGGTTGAAGTGAGCGGTGTGGAGTCTGCCGTCGAGGCGCATGCGGTGGATGAATGGCGTGAACGCAAAGTTGCGGCACTGCGTGCCCATGCGACGCAGCTCAGCGTGGACGGTGAGGAGATCGTTCACGTCGGCGGTCAGCGTCAGCCGATTGATCGCGTTGAACGCTTTCGGAGGCTTCCCAGTCTCGACGCAGCAGCGCTCGCACCTGCGCAGCAGAGCTGATAGGCTATGGAGGTTGTCTATCGTCGCGCGATCTGTGCGATGGCGGGCAGCAATGCATAAACACCCTCCTGTCACAGAAATCCTGTGGCCGTATAGACCGAAGGAGGTGGGTCAGTAATGCATCCGTACGAACTCATGGTGATCCTCGATCCCGGTATCGACGAGCGCACTGTGGCTCCCAGCATCGACAAGTTCCTCGGCGTGATCCGCACTGCGGGTGGCGAGGTCGAGAACGTCGACATCTGGGGCAAGCGCCGTCTGGCCTACGAGATCAAGAAGCACGCCGAGGGCATCTACGTCGTGGTGAACTTCACTGCTACCCCCGAGGCGACCGCTGAGCTTGACCGTCAGCTCAGCCTGTCCGAGGCAGTGCTGCGTACCAAGGTCCTGCGCGCCGATGAACTCATCGCACAGCGCGCCGCACAGGCAAAGCGCGATCAGGTCAAGGCCGCTCGCGCCGCGAAGCTGGGCGCATAGCTCATGGCCGGCGAGACAGTGATCACGGTGGTCGGCAACCTTACCGCCGATCCCGAGCTGCGGTTCACCAACAGTGGTGTCGCGCTCGCGTCGTTCACGATCGCGTCGACTCCCCGCACCTTTGACCGCCAGTCGAATGAGTGGAAGGACGGCGAAGCGCTGTTCCTTCGCTGCACGGTTTGGCGCGAATACGCGGAGAATGTCGCGAACTCGCTGACCAAGGGTGCTCGTGTCATCGCTCGCGGAAACCTTCGCCAGCGCGCCTACGAGACGAAAGAGGGCGAAAAGCGCACCTCTTACGAGCTCGATGTCGATGAAATCGGTCCCTCACTGCGGTACGCCACCGCACAGATTGCGCGGACACAGTCCCGCGGTCAGGGTGGCGGCTTCGGCGGAGGACAGCCCGTGGGGCAGCCCGAGTGGGGCCAGCCAGCGGCACCGATGAACGACAATCCCTGGGGTAACGCAGGGCAGGGCGGGGCTTCGAGCGGTTTCGGCTCGGGCTTCGACGACGAGCAGCCTTTCTAAACACTTTCGCCCCGTCGGGGCAGCTCACGAAAAGAGATCATTATGGCAGGCAAGCAGGGCGGCGCAGGCCGCAAGCCGGGCCGCGGCAAGAACGCAAAGGTTCTCGCGCCCGCAAAGAAGCAGACCGTTGGCGTCATCGATTACAAGGATGTCGCGACTCTGCGCAAGTTCATTTCCGAGCGCGGAAAGATCCGCGCGCGCCGGATTACCGGTGTATCTGTTCAGGAGCAGCGTCTCATCGCTAAGGCAGTCAAGAATGCCCGCGAGATGGCGCTTCTCCCTTACGCCGGTTCCGGCCGCTAAGGAGGCGAATCATGGCGAAGGTGATTCTGACAAATGAGGTTCAGGGTCTCGGATCCGCGGGTGACGTGGTCGAGGTCAAGAACGGGTATGCACGCAACTACCTGGTCCCCCAGGGATACGGTGTGCACTGGAGCCGCGGTGGCGAGGCGCAGGTTGCACAGATCCGCGCAGCTCGCGACGCACGGGCGCTGGCTTCCGTTGAGGATGCACAGGCTCTGAAGGCGAAGCTGCAGAGCAGCAAGATCCGCTTGTTCGCAAAGAGCGGTGCTGAGGGTCGTTTGTTCGGCTCGATCAAGCCCGCCGCGGTCGCTGCGGCGGTTTCCGAGGCAGGCATCGGCGAGATCGACAAGCGCAAGATCACGCTGCCGACGATCAAGACGCTGGGTGAGTACACGGCGACGATTCATCTGCACGAGGGTGTGGACGCTGAGGTGACCCTGCAGGTCATCGCGCAGCGTTAATTCTCACGCACACAAGGAGCGGGCGATCCCCCATCTGGGTGGATCTCCCGCTCCTTTGGCGTTCACCCACCGGATACCTTCCGTTGCAGACAATGGAAGGATGAAACGTAGGACTGGGTCCGAAAAAAAGGAGTTGACAAGCGCCGATTTAGGCGATACTTGTCCACAGCTGCGATTGCTTGCTAACCTTCAATATCCACCTGAGAGTTGAATAACTTCACAGCTGTGAAAGCATGAAATGCCTGATCAAACGCCTAAAAATTGTTCTGCAGGGTGAGTAGTCCACAACTTGTCCACAGTCTTGGGGATAAAACCCGCGATAATTTGCCAACTTATGCACGTAGTTATCCACAGGCGTTGTGGGAGCCCTTTTGGCGCGTACGCCAGAGAGGCATACGGTGAGTGTCGGTGGCTGCGTGTCTCATTGGTAAACAACACTGCCGCGGTCCAGTGGTCTTGCGGTTCGCAGCATCACAAGGAGGAGGAGTAGGTGTCAATCGCGCATCTCGGAATCCCAGAAGCTCCGCCCGAATATGAGGATGAGCGGCGCACATATGAGCGCACACCACCCTACGATCTGCTTGCAGAGCAGAGCGTGCTGGGCGGTATGTTGCTGTCGAAAGATGCGGTGGCTGACGTCTATGGCATGTTGCGCGGCACCGACTTCTATGTGCCGAAGCATGAGGTGATCTACGACGCGATCCTCGAACTGTACTCGCGCGGTGAACCGACCGATGTGATCACGGTGACCGATCAGCTCACAAAGAGCGGGGATCTGCAGCGCGCAGGCGGGGTCGAGTATCTGCACACCGTGACGAGCATCGTCCCCACTGCCGCAAACGCAAGTTTTTACGCGGAAATTGTGGCCGAGAAGGCGCTGCTGCGACGACTGGTCGAAGCAGGTACGCGCATTGCACAAATGGGATATGCCGCGGAAGGTGAGGCGATCGACCTCGTCAACAACGCGCAGGCTGAGATCTATTCGGTCACCGGCGCTGATCAGGCCGAAGATTACGTGCCGCTGTCGTTGGCTGTCGAGGCTGCGGTGCATGAGATTGAAAAGGCCCAGATGGCCGAAGACGGCATGATGGGTGTTCCTACTGGCTTCGCCGAACTCGACGAGAAGACGAACGGTTTCGCCGCAGGCCAGATGATTATCATCGCAGCTCGGCCCGCTATGGGTAAGTCCACCCTGGCTCTTGATGTGGCAAGGTCCGGTGCGATCCACCACAATCAGACAACGGTGTTCTTTTCACTTGAGATGGGTCGTGCGGAGATTGCGATGCGTTTGCTCTCTGCCGAGGCAACGATTCCGCTGCAGCGATTGCGCAAAGGAGAACTTGATCAGCGGGACTTCCAGAAGCTCGCGGCGACCCAGGCGCGAATTAATGAGGCCCCACTTTTTATCGACGATAGTCCGAATCTGACCCTCGTCGAGATCCGCGCGAAGTGCCGCCGTCTGAAGCAGCGCCACAATCTCAAGATGGTGGTTATTGACTACCTGCAGCTTCTCTCTTCGGGCAAAAAGGTTGAAAGCCGTCAGCAGGAGGTCAGTGAGTTCTCACGTGCATTGAAGTTGCTCTCTAAGGAGCTCGAAGTGCCGGTGGTCGCGTTGTCGCAGCTGAACCGCGCATCTGAACAACGAGCCGATAAGATGCCCGCGATTAGCGACCTGCGTGAATCTGGTTCGCTGGAACAGGATGCGGACATGGTGATTCTGTTACACCGGGAGTCTTCCTACGAAAAGGACAACCCACGTGCGGGAGAAGCCGACCTTATCCTGGCGAAGCAGCGTAACGGCCCAACAGGCACCGTAACGGTTGCGTTTCAGGGGCACTATTCTCGCTTTCAAGACATGCCGAGTGGGCTGTAGCGGCCACGCACCTCGTGGTCTACGTACACCGTTCACTCGGAATGAAAACAATGCCGAACGGTAGACTGTGCCACGAACAACGGAAAGGGCTGAGCGTCATGGCGTCACCGACACAAGCATCGTGGCGTTCGGGAAACCCTGAAGGTCGCGCTGTGTTGCGAGCGAGACTGCTGCGTGCGGCGGTGCTCCTCATCGTCGGCATCGCCATTGCCTTCACCGCGACGCTACATCGCGATACGAACTTCGACCGCTGGGCGCTCTCTGCCAGCCTGCTGGCCATCGGAGCGGTGACCGTCATCGAGTTCTTCGCGCTGCGCCCCGAACGCGGCAGCTGGTTGGTCGCCACTCGCGCAGCAATGGCCTTAATTGCAGGTGGAGCAATGCTCGCCGCAGTGTCCCCCGTCGCGATTTCTTTCACTCTGGTCATTTGGGCAGCTGCTTCTGCGCTCATCACGGTAGTGCGCGTCAGCCAGGGTTCGCAGGCACGAAATGTCGGAGTGCCTTCGGCGCTTCTCAGTGGGGCTCTCGCGGTGCTGGTGCTCCTTTTTCGTGACGACCTGATTGCCGTGATTGGCTTCTTTGGGGCATACGCCATCGTCCGAGCAGTATTCCTCGGCATTTCCGCGTTTGACGCACGTGGGAATGCTCCCGTTGAACTCGAGGACATCGAACCCGGCGACGATACCTTCGCGCCAGCTAATTGACTCCACCGACACGAAAGCGCATCATGACCGAGACCCCGCAGCCTGACCCATCGCAGCCCGTGACGCCATCGCGTCGCGATCGCTTGCGGCCCCTGGAGTTGGTGGGCTTCGCCGCGGTACTCGCGGTATTTGCCGGACTGGTTGTGCTGCTCACCACCCGCGACCTGGCCCTGGCGGGTATCTTCGCTGGGATCGGCTTCATTATTGTGTTGATGATGGTGGCCTTGATCGGGCTCGGTGGAAAGCCGAGCGAAGAAGATCTGCAAGCGCGTAAAGACTTGCAGAGCCCCGAAACTCGCGAAAACTGGCACTAGTCCCGCACTGCACAGGCTGGCTACTCAGACTCAGGTGCCTCGATAACGCCAGCAAGGCTGAGCGCGTTAGTTGCGCACTCGCCGTCGTCTGCGGGCCCAGGCACGAGAGTCGCGGCTCGAGAGCGCGAGGAGCACCAGAATGTCGAGCCCGAGGAGCACCAAACTGGTGCGAATCGAGATTTCCTCGCCCATCGCGAAGTATCCGACCGCAGCACTGATGATGCTGAGGGTGAGACCTGACATCACCAGAATTCGGGCCGCGTTGTTACCACGCCAGATAAGCCAGGCAAACACCAGCAGAATGAGCACCCCGAATGCGCTGGCGCCGGAGACAACCCAGGCCACCACCGAGGTCGCTTCGGCATCAAGTTCGGCGTCGCGTGCGAGATCAGCCCAGATCAGCAGGAACGCGCCAATCCACAGCAGACCGGCCAGTGCACGCGCAAGGATGAAGACCGCGCCGAGCACCGTAGACGCTGGGCGCCGAACCTGATCCGAGTGCTCCTCACGGGTGATGAGGGTGCTGACGGGTTCGATGGCTGCACGCTTCCGAGGTTCAGACACGGGAATTCCCCTCACCGACAGGCGCACGGTCAACGGTCGGGGATGTCGCATCCGACGTCGCGTGCAGCGGCCTGGTCATACCGCAGAGATCGACAATGGGCAGATCGCCATCGGTGGTAATGCTGTCGCCACCCCCGTTACGCGAATGATAGCCGGTGGAAAAGTCGTGCAGGATGCGCAGCCGTGCTTCCGGCACGGCCTCGGTCAACGTGCGCACGATGTGGTCCCGCTCGACATCGGTATCGGCGTCAATCTTGTGTGTAATTTGCAGAGTGAACAGCGAAAATCCGACGGCGCGATCGAAGGTGCCCGCGGCAAGCCAATCCACCCGTTCACCACCGGGGAGGAGCCAGCCATCGGGTGTGCGCCAGAAACGCACGTGATGTCGTTTTGCTGGGTTACCAGCTACCTCTTGCTGGTAGGCGAAGTCTTGCATGCGGCTGAACAGGAATAGTGGGCTCACGGGGGCTTCGTGGTAGCTGCGCCGGGTCACCGTGGAGGTGATGATGCGCCAAGAGGATCGCAGCGTCACCGGATCGGCACGGGTCCATCCGGCGGCGTGCATCGCGGCGTGCACCTGTTCCACGTTGCCAAGGAACGCCAGGTTGATGGGATCACCGAGCAGCCCGTCACTCGTCCGGGCTCGTCCAATGAAGTAGTCAGGCACGTAGATCGTCGTCAGTACCCGGTGAATGCGGGGGAGCACGAGGTAGGCAAGTAAGCCCCAAAACAGCACGCCCACCGGCACACCCCACCAGCCCAGATGGAAAGATTCGGTGAGGAGCAGCCAGGCGAGCCAAATTGCGGCGATCCCAGCAAAGATGAAAAAGAACTCATCAAGCACAGCGGTGAGCGAGAAACGCCGCCGCCGCTCAGGTGCACCCCCACGCTCAGACATAATCACATGCTAGACCGGCGCTGCCCTGCGGCTAGGAGACCTTCAGATACTCGAGCAATTCGGCAGCTGCACCGGTGTAGCCGTCGGGAGTCAGTGCCAACAGACGTGCCTTTGCCTCATCACCGATCTCGAGCCCCTGCACAAACTCAATCAGCTCGGCCTGGCCGATCCGCCGCCCGCGCGTGAGATCCTTGAGGGCGGCGTAAGGATCCTCGATTGTGGAGCGGCCAGCCGTCACCTCCGCGCGAATGACCGTCTGTATTGCCTCTCCCAGCACTTCCCAGTTCGCATCGAGATCTGCGGCGAGCACCTCGGGGGCTGCATCGATTTGGCCGAGTCCGCGGCGCAGGTTGTCGAGCGCCAGCACCGAGTGCCCGAGGCCGACGCCAATGTTGCGTTGCGCCGATGAATCGGTGAGGTCGCGCTGCCAGCGGCTGGTAACCAGGGTGGCGGCGAGTGAATCGAGAATCGCGTTGGAAAGCTCAAGATTCGCTTCCGCGTTTTCGAAGCGGATCGGGTTGACCTTGTGCGGCATCGTGGAGGAGCCGGTGGCGCCCTCAACGGGGATCTGCCGGAAGTAGCCGATCGAAATGTAGCTCCAGATATCGGTAGCGAGGTTGTGCAGGATGCGGTTGACGTGTGCGATACGGGTGTAGAGCTCCGCTTGCCAGTCGTGCGATTCGATCTGCGTGGTGAGCGGGTTCCAGTCAAGGCCCAGGCCTTCGACGAACTCGCGTGAAATGGTGGCCCAGTCGGCGGATGGGTCGGCTGCGAGGTGCGCTGCAAACGTGCCGGTTGCTCCGGAGAACTTGCCGAGGTATTCAATCTGTTCGATCTGTGCCACCTGGCGGCTCAGACGGTAGACGAACACCGCTAGTTCTTTGCCGAGGGTCGTCGGGGTGGCGGGCTGCCCGTGTGTACGGCTCATCATCGGCAGTTCGCGATACTGCTCGGCCTGCCGGGCCAGCTCGACGATCACGGCTTCGAGCTTTGGCAGCCACACATCGGCGATGGCCTGCTTCACGGTGAGCGCGTAGGACAGGTTGTTGATGTCTTCGCTGGTGCAGCACACGTGAGTGAGCTCGGCAATGTGTCCCAGACCCTGCGCTGCCAGTCGATCGCGTACCAGATACTCGATGGCCTTCACATCGTGTTGCGTGCGTGCCTCGGTTTCAGCGAGCTGGTCAATTTCTGGTTGCCCGAAGTTGGCAGCCCACTCACGCAGCGCGGCGAGATCTTCTGCTGCCAGCGGCTGCGAGCCAAGCAGTGAATGGCTGGTCAGGTAGGCGAGCCACTCAACTTCGACGTGCACACGTGCCTTGTTGAGCCCCGCCTCAGACAGTGTGTCGCCGAGGCCCTCCACGGCTTTGCGGTAGCGGCCGTCGAGTGGGCTAATGGGCTGCGGGGGCAGTGCGGTCATGTGCGGGTCTCCGATGCGGTGAGGGGTGGATCGCGGTCCGTCCTCTATTCTCGCACTGCCCCGTTCAGACGTCGCTGCGCTTTGGCTTTCCGGTGCCGAGCAGCCCATTCAAGATGCTCGAGATGATCGAGAGCACGAGTGCTCCCAGCACTCCCCACCAGAATCCTTCCACCCACAGACCAAAGCCCAGCAGCCCCGATAGCCAGGCCACCACCCAGATCACGAAGCCATTAATGATGAGGCCGAAAAGCCCGAGCGTGAGGATTCGCAGCGGAATCGAGACAAACCGCACGACTCGCCCGAGGGTGTCGTTCACCAGGCCGAAGACCAGCGCGACTAAGACGAAGGTGGCAATGACACCCCAGTTGTCATCGGCGAGTGGCACGATCCACACGCCGTGATCACCGCTGCCGCCAACGATCAACGTAGTGAGCCACAGGGAGAATGCGCCGACGAGGACGCGCATGACCGATCTCATACAGCCAGTCTCGCACTAGTCACCCTGCCGCGCAGCAGGTGATGCCGCTCCCGGGTATATCCACCGTGAGAAAACTCCCGTCACTACACTGGATCGGGATGAGCCAGACACCTAATCTCGCGTTCGACATGGTCGATCCCGAGCCCATCCGCTTCCTCGACGACTCGGGCAACTTTGCCCCGTCGGCGACAGCTGCCGCATTTGCGGATGAGCTCGACCATCTCAACGAAGACGAATTGCGGCAGTGGTATCGCGATATGGTATCCACCCGCGCGTTCGATACCGAGTGCACCCACCTGCAGCGGCAGGGCCAGCTTGCGCTGTGGGTGCCGAGTGTCGGTCAAGAGGGATGCCAGGTTGGTCTCGCCCACGCGGCAGAACCGCAAGACCATATTTTCCCCGCCTACCGTGAGCATCTCGTCGCCTATGTGCGCGGTGTGAGCTTCACGAGCGTGGCAGCGCAGTTCCGAGGTCTCACGCACGGTGGCTGGGATGTCACTGACCCGGCGAACGGCAACTTTCACCTCTACACCCTGGTGCTCGGGGCGCAAACCCAGCACGCCACTGGGTACGCGCTGGGACAGTTGCTCGACGCCAAACGTCGCGCGAGCGACACCACGCTTAACCCGGGTGAGGCGGGTACCGCGACCGGCGAAGCCACCATGGTGTTCTACGGTGATGGCACCTCCAGTCAGGGCGACCCCAATGAGGCAATGATTTTTGCCGCGAGCTACCAAACGCCTGAGCTGTTTGTCGTGCAGAACAACCAGTGGGCGATCTCGGTGCCAGTGGCACGGCAAAGCCGCACGCCGCTGTACCGCCGTGCGCTTGGATTTGGTCTGCGCAGTGTGCAGATCGACGGTAACGATCCGCTGGCTGCATACGCCGTGGGGCGTCGATTCTTGCGTGAGGCACGTAACGGTGGGGGCCCGGGCTACATCGAGGCGCTGACGTATCGCATTGGCGCGCACACCACGAGTGACGACCCCACCCGGTATCGCGAAGCGGGGGAGCTCGAAGAGTGGCAGCAGCGTGACCCGATCCAACGCTTTGAAAACTACCTGCGCGCACTCGGCGTTACTGAAGAGTTTTTTGCCGAGGTGCGGGCCGAAGCCGACGTCGCGGCCAAGCGGGTACGCGACGAGATCTTGCACCTGCCTGCCCCTGAGCCCGACAGCATGTTCGCGCACGTGTACAGCGAAGCGCACCCCCGCATTGACGAGCAGCGTGCCTGGCTTGCCCAATACGAAGCGTCGTTCGGTGAGGTGAGCGAATAATGCTGCACGAACGAGAGACTGTGCCGCTGGCCAAGGCCATCAATGAGGGCCTGCGTGCCGCAATGGCCGCCGATGAACGGGTGCTGCTGATGGGCGAAGACATCGGCCCTCTGGGCGGCGTGTTTCGCGTCACCGACGGTCTGCACGCTGAATTTGGCTCGGCCCGCGTGTTGGACACGCCACTTGCGGAATCCGGCATTGTCGGGAGCGCAATCGGGCTCGCGATGCGCGGCTACCGACCGGTGATCGAGATTCAGTTTGACGGCTTTATCTTCCCGGCGTTTAACCAGATTGTGACGCAGCTGGCGAAGCTGACGAGCCGGCATGATGGCAAGATTTCGTTGCCGGTCGTCATTCGAGTGCCTTACGGGGGGCACATTGGGGCCATCGAGCACCATCAGGAGAGCCCGGAGGCGTACTTTGCGCACACCCCCGGTCTGCGCGTGGTGGCACCGGCGAACTCACACGACGCGTACTGGATGATTCAGCAGGCGATCGCGTCTGATGACCCCGTGCTGTTCTTCGAGCCCAAGGCGAAGTATTGGCAGAAGGGTGAGGTGGATCCCGCCACTCCCGCCGCCCAGCTGCATCGCACGCGCATCGCACGCTCGGGCACCGACTGCACGGTCGTGGGCTTTGGTGCGATGGTGACCACGCTGTTACAGGCGGCTGAGATCGCGCAGGGTGAGGGCACCAGCCTGGAGGTTGTGGATCTACGCAGCCTGTCACCGATCGACTACGAGCCGCTGCTCGCCTCTGTGCGCAAGACTGGCCGCCTGGTGGTGGCGCAAGAGGCGCAAGGCAATGCGAGCCTGGGGAGTGAGATTGCCGCATTCATTGGTGAGCATGCGTTCTATTCCCTGCAAGCGCCGGTGCTGCGGGTGAGTGGTTACGATGTGCCGTTCCCGCCCGCGAAACTCGAGGGCCTGTATCTACCCGACGCGGATCGCGTGCTTGAGGCCGTTGACCGCACGATGAGCTACTAGATCGTGACCGACCCGAAGGAGCCCCGATGAGCGAGCAGTCGTTTCCACTTCCCGATGTGGGCGAGGGCCTGACCGAGGCCGAGATCGTCAACTGGCTGGTGCAGCCCGGCGACACCGTCGAGCTGAACCAGGTGGTGTGCGAAATTGAGACGGCGAAGTCGCTCGTGGAACTGCCGTCGCCCTTTAGCGGGGTCGTGACCGCACTGCTCGCCGAGCTCGGGCAGACCGTGCCCGTGGGTGAGCCGATCATGCGGATCCGCACCACCGCGGATGCGGGCGCGCCGAGCGACGGGGGCGATGCGAGCACGGATGCCGCTGACGCGGCCGATGCCGCCGCCGAGGCCGAGACGCATGACGCGGTTGCTGACACGGCGGCCAGCGTCGAACACGAACCTGCCGAGTCGGGGGGTGCGGTGCTCGTGGGCTACGGCGCTGCCGGCGCCGTGAAGAGTCGGCGCCGCAAGGGTGGCGAGCCGGTGCTTGGGGGAGCTACCCCGCACGCGGCGATTCCGATCGCTGACGCTGCTCCGATTTTGGCCAAGCCCCCGATCCGCAAGCTCGCGAAAGACCTCGGTGTCGATCTCTCGCAGGTGACTGGCACCGGCATTGCGGGGGAGGTGCTGCGTGACGACGTGGTACGCAGCGCGAATGAGGCCAGCCTGTTCCGCAATCTCGTGACCCCCGAGGCCCCGGCTGCGCGCGAGAAGCGTATTCCGTTGAAGGGCATGCGTAAACTCACCGCCGAGGCTATGGTCGCGAGCGCCTTCGATGCCCCGCACGTGGGCGTCTTCACGGACGTTGACGCGACGCGCACGATGGAGTTCGTGAAGCGGCTGAAGACGTCAACCGATTTTGCCGGCACTAAAGTGTCGCCCCTGCTGATCTTCGCAAAGGCCATGCTGTGGGCCATTCGCCGCAACCCCGAGATCAACTCGACCTTCACCGAGACCGAGATCATTCACCATCACTTTGTGAACTTGGGCATCGCGGCCACTACGCCGCGCGGCCTGATTGTGCCGAATATCAAGGAGGCGCAGGATCTCAGCCTGCTGGAGCTTGCGCAGGCGATCGAACAGCTGACCATTACCGCGCGCGACGGGCGGACCAAGCCTGCCGATATGCAGGGCGGCACCATCACCATCACGAACATCGGCGTGTTTGGCATGGATTTCGGCACGCCCATTCTGAACCCGGGTGAGGTGGCAATCATGGCGATGGGCACGATTCGCCAGAAGCCATGGGTGGTTGATGGCGAGGTACGCCCACGCATGGTGACGACGGTGGGTGGATCCTTCGATCATCGCGTTGTCGATGGTGACGTGATCTCTCGCTTTGTGGCCGACGTTGCCTCAGTGCTGGAAGAGCCGGCGCTACTGCTCGACTGAAGTATTTTCGGGTTATTTCTCGCCACGCCTGGCGTATTTGGTAAATATATTTGAAAATTATCGAGTATTTTCAGCCTCGCGGGGTGTGCGCGGGGTATTCTCGTGAGTAGAGAGTGACACTGTGCGGATTGATCCCGCTTCGCGTGCGCGGCCACAAGCCTCCTGACACGTACGGCCACAGGCCTGGGTGCGCTCTCCTCCCTGAGTTGGCGCTCTCTGAGCAGCGCCCTCCCACGCATGCCCGTAAGGAGCTTTGTCATGACTGCATCAACTGCCCCCGCCAGCAATGGTCTCGCGCAGGCCCAAACCATCACCAGTGAAGAGGTGTTCACCGCGCACCTCGGCGGCAAACTCAGCGTCGAGCTGACGCAGCCGCTCGACGATCGGCGCGACCTCTCGATCGCCTATACCCCCGGCGTCGCGCAGGTCAGTGCCGCGATCGCCGAAGATCCGGCGCTCGCCGCCTCGCACACCTGGGCCTCGCGCCTCGTCGCGGTCGTGTCTGACGGCACCGCGGTGCTTGGCCTTGGAAACATCGGCGCCAGTGCATCACTGCCGGTGATGGAAGGTAAGAGCGCACTCTTCAAGCGCTTCGCCGGCCTGAACTCGATTCCGATTGTGATCAACACCACCGACGTCGACGAGATCATCGAGACCCTCGTGCGCATCTCACCGAGTTTCGGGGCAGTCAACCTCGAAGACATCGCCGCCCCCCGTTGCTTCGAGCTCGAGCGTCGCCTGATCGAAGCCCTAGACATGCCGGTCATGCACGACGACCAGCATGGCACTGCCGTGGTGGTGCTCGCCGCCCTGACGAACGCGGTGCAGGTGGTCGGCAAGCGCCTCGAGGATTTGCGGGTGATCATCTCCGGTGCTGGATCCGCGGGTATCGCGGTAGCCGAGATTTTGCTCGCGGTGGGCGTGACCGATCTCATCGTTCTTGACTCGAAGGGCGCCCTGCACACGCAGCGTGACGACCTTTCGGGCATGAAGCTCGACATGGCGCAGCGCTCCAACCCCCGCGGAGTCGCGGGGGGCACCGAGCAGGCGCTCGCCGGCGCCGATGTCTTTATCGGGGTGTCGTCTTCGCAGGTGCCGGAGGCGCACATTGCGTCGATGGCGGAGGGATCGATTGTGTTCGCACTCTCAAACCCCAACCCCGAGATTGCCCCCGAGGTCGCGCAGCAGCACGCTGCCGTTGTCGCCACCGGGCGCAGTGACTTCCCGAACCAGATCAACAACGTGCTCGCGTTCCCCGGCATCTTCCGGGGTGCTCTCGATGCGGGTGCGCGACGCATCACCACTGAGATGAAGCTTGCCGCCGCTCAGGCCATTGCGGGCCTCGTTCCAAACCCGACGTTTGATGAGATCGTGCCCAACCCCTTCGCGCCGGGAGTGGCTGAGGCTGTTGCACGCGCAGTGATGGACGCTGCAGGCTCTGACCAGTAGGCATTGAGACCGCACAGCAATGGGCCCGGCCGGAAGCATTCCCGGTCGGGCCCATTTGCGTGTGGTGGGGGGTGGATCGCGATCCACCCCCCCACCCAGTGTTTAGCGCAGGTCGAAGCGATCGAGCTCGGAGACCTTCACCCAAGCCTTCACGAAGTCCTGTACGAACTGCTCGGTTGCGTCATCGCTCGCATACACCTCGGCAACCGCGCGCAGCTCGGAGTTCGAGCCGAACACCAGGTCGGCACGGGTGCCGGTCCAGGTCTGCTCGCCGGTGGCGTCGTTTGTCGCTTGGAAGGCGCGCGATTCGCTATCGAGCGGCTTCCAGGTGGTGTTGAGATCGAGCAGGTTCACGAAGAAGTCGTTCGTGAGCTGGCCGGGGCGATCGGTGAACACGCCGTGCGCCGAACCATCCCAGTTGGTACCGAGCACGCGCAGGCCACCCAGCAACACCGTCATTTCGGGAGCGGAGAGGGTGAGCAGGTTCGCGCGATCCACCAGCAGATGCTCGGCCGGCAGACCCAGTGCGCGGGCACTCTCGTAGTTACGGAAGCCATCGGCGGCCGGCTCGAGGTAGCCGAACGACTCGACATCCGTGATGTCTTGCGTGGCATCGGTGCGACCCGGGGTGAACGGCACCTCGACATCGAAACCGGCAGCCTGTGCAGCCTGCTTCACACCGACGTTACCGGCGAGCACCACCAGATCAGCGAAGGACACCTGCTTGCCACCGCTTGCCTGCGCGTTGAACTCGGCCTGAATGCCCTCGAGCACGCTGATCACGCGAGCGAGCTGCTCGGGACGGTTGACCTCCCAGCTGCGCTGCGGCTCAAGACGGATGCGACCGCCGTTTGCGCCACCGCGCTTGTCGCTGCCGCGGAAGGATGACGATGCGGCCCACGCGGTGGAGACGAGCTCGGAAACCGAGAGACCCGAGTCGGCAATCTTCTGCTCGAGTGCTGCGACATCGGCAGCGTCAATCAGTTCGTAGTCGCGCGCCGGAATGGGATCCTGCCACAGCAGATCCTCCTGCGGAACCTCCGGGCCGAGGTAGCGAGACTTCGGGCCCAGGTCACGGTGCGTGAGCTTGAACCAGGCGCGCGCGTAGGCGTCGGTGAAGGCCTCATGATCGTCCCGGAACTTCAGCGAAATTTCACGGTAGATCGGATCCTCGCGCAGTGACAGGTCGGTGGTCAGCATGCGCGGCTCGCGACGGCCCTCACCCTGTGCCATCGGCACCATGTCGGAGCCGGCGCCATCCTTCGGACGCCAGTGGTAGTGGCCGCCTTCGCCGGTGGTCAGCTCCCACTCGTAGGCGAACAGGATGTGGAAGAACTCGTTATCCCAACGGGTCGGGTGGTAGGTCCAGGTCACCTCGAGGCCGGAGCCGATGGTGTCGTTGCCGGTGCCGGTGCCGAAGTCGCTCTTCCAGCCCAGGCCCTGCTGCTCCATGGGAGAGGCCTCGGGGTTGGGGCCGACGTGATCGCCCTCGGGAGCTGCGCCGTGGGTCTTACCGAAGGTGTGACCGCCCGCGATCAGCGCGACCGTCTCTTCGTCGTTCATGGCCATGCGTGCGAAGGTCTCGCGGATCTGGTGCGCGGCGAGCAGCGGATCGGGGTTCGCACGGGGGCCCTCGGGGTTGACGTAGATCAGGCCCATCATGGTCGCGCCGAGCGGCTTCGCCAGCTCGCCGCTCTCGTCGATGCGATCCTCATCGCCGAGCCAGCTCTTCTCCGAACCCCAGTACACGTCATCGTCGGGCTCCCACACGTCGGGGCGGCCGCCTGCGAAGCCGAAGGTCGGCATGCCCATCTGCTCGTGCGCGACATTGCCCGCGAGGATCATCAGGTCGCCCCACGACAGGGACTTGCCGTACTTCTTCTTCACTGGCCACAGCAGGCGACGCGCCTTGTCGAGGCCGACGTTGTCGGGCCAGCTGTTCAGCGGGGCGAAGCGCTGCTGCCCGGTGCCGCCGCCGCCGCGTCCGTCGAAGACGCGGTAGGTGCCGGCGCTGTGCCACGCCATACGAATCATCAGCGGGCCGTAGTTGCCGAAGTCGGCTGGCCACCACGGCTGCGAGTCGGTGAGTACCGCTGCGATGTCCTGCTTCACGGCGGCCAGGTCGAGGCTCTCGAAGGCTGCCTTGTAGTCGAAGTCGGCACCCTGCGGATTGGCAACGTCCGGATTCTTAGCGAGCACCTTCAGATTCAGGCGAGTGGGCCACCACTCCGTATTACCGGTGCCGGAGCCTGCGTTCGATGCCGCGTGAGTGCTGGCACCGGAGCTATGGTCGACCGGGCATTTATCCATGTCAGACATGCTGATCCTTTCGTTAGGGGGAGTTGGGAAAGCTAGGGAGGGTGGAAGTGTCAGTGTCGCACGCAGCGCACACCCCGCGGAAGGTCACTGCAGCCTCGAGCACTCGCATGCCGTGGGAGTCGTGCGGGGTCAGGCACGGGGCAGCACCCACCACGCAGTCGACATCTTCGATGCGGTGGCACACGATGCACTGCACATGATGGTGGTTATCTGCGGTGCGCGTTTCGTACAGCGCGCTCCCCGAGTCGGG
>CAZTBS010000004.1:72472-75874 GCA_964612125.1 uncultured Leucobacter sp.
TTCACCGATGCCGGTGCGGGCCGGCGCGGCGATGCCCCTCGGGTTCAAGCTGCAGGGTGGAGTGATCCACCCTGAAATGCGTGCGCAGGCACGCCTTCGACTCGTCGAGAATGCCGTGATAGTCGCGATCGTTCCACGCCTCGCGCTGCACGGTGACGTGCGCCGATAGCGCCAGCACGCCGCTCGTGATGGTCCACGCGTGCAGATCGTGCACCTCGACCACCCCCGGCACCGCAGACAGGTGCGCGCGGATCTGTTCGATGTCGGTGCCTCGCGGAGTAGCCTCGAGCAGCACCTCAACCACATCGCGCAGCAGGCCGAAAGCGCGCGGCAGAATCAGCAGGGCGATGAGGATCGACGCCGCTTGGTCGACCCAACCCCAGCCGGTCGACCAGATGATCAGTGCCGCAGCGATCACCGCGATCGAGCCGAGCAGATCGCCCAGCACCTCGAGGTAGGCGCCGCGCACATTCAGGCTCACCTGCTGCCCTGCGCGCAGCACGAGCAGCGAGACGAGGTTCGCGAGCGCGCCGATCACCGCGGCGACGAGCATGATGCCCGGTTCGACGTCGACCGGTTCGCCGAGTCGGCGGATCGCCTCGATCAGCACCACCACCGAGACCACGGCGAGAATCAGCCCGTTCACGAGCGCTGCCAAGATCTCGACGCGCAGGTAGCCGAAGGTGCGGCGCGCGGTGGCCGGCAGCGCCGCGATCAGACTCGCGACGAGGGCGATGCCGACCCCCGCGGCGTCAGTGAGCATATGCGCCGCGTCAGCAAGCAGCGACAGCGAGCCCGACCACAGCGCACCGACCACCTGCACGGCTACCACGGCGAGGGTGAGCACGAGCACCAGCACCAGGCGGCGGCGGTGGAAGGCGGTCGCGGTTGGGGCGGCGTGCGGGTGCGGGGTGGCGTGATCGTGGGCGCGTCCGCGGTGCCGTGGCGGAAGCGGGGCCTCCGGGTGGTCTGCGCTGAACCCCGGGGCGCACGGGTTGTCGGTCATGCACGCACCGCAACCGGCTCGCTGCTCGGCAGCGCGGCCGGAGAATCGCTGCTGCCTTGGAACCGCCGCAGCAGCAGCGAATTCCCGACAACGAATACGCTCGAGAATGCCATCGCCGCCCCCGCGATCATCGGGTTCAGCAGCCCGAGTGCAGCGAGCGGTAGCGCCGCCACGTTGTAGGCGAAGGCCCAGAACAGATTGCCCTTGATCGTGCCCAGCGTGCGCCGTGACAGGCGGATTGCATCGGCTGCGCTGCGCAAGTCGCCGCGCACGAGGGTGATGTCGGCCGCCTCGATCGCCGCATCGGTGCCGGTGCCCATCGCCATGCCGAGGTCTGCCTGTGCGAGTGCCGCCGCATCGTTCACCCCGTCGCCGACCATCGCCACCACCCGGCCCGACTGCTGCAGCTCGCGGATCACCGCGACCTTTTCTCCCGGCAGCACCTCGGCGTGCACGCGCGCGATCCCCACCTCGCGCGCGATCTGCTCGGCGACTGCGCGGTTGTCGCCGGTCAGCAGGATCGGCTCGAGTCCGAGCTGCTGCAGATGGTGGATCGCCGCCGCGCTCGTCGGCTTCACGCGGTCGGCCACGGCAACGACCCCGCGCATCCGCCCCTCCCACGCGACCAGCACCGCTGTCATGCCGGCTTTTTCGAGCCGCAACTTCTCGGCGAGCAGCCCCGCGTCTGCGGGGATCGCCCACTCCTCCATCAGGGTGGATGTGCCGATGAGTACCGGCACCCCGTCGATGAGGCCGGTCACTCCCCGCCCGGCGGCGTTCTGAAAGGCCTCGACGCGAGGTAGATCCGCCAGCGACACCTGCAGTTCGCGCGCGGCGCCGAAGGCGATCGCCTGGGCGATGGGGTGCTCGGAGGCGTGTTCGAGGGCGGCGGTGTGACGCAGCAGGTCTGCGCGATCCACCCCGCTGCCCGGTACCACTTCTGCGAGCGTCATCTTGCCGGTGGTGACGGTGCCGGTCTTGTCGAGCACAATGGTGTCGACCCGCCGGGTCGATTCGAGAATTTCGGGGCCCTTGATGAGGATGCCCAGTTGTGCGCCGCGGCCGGTGCCCACGAGCAGCGCGGTCGGTGTGGCGAGTCCGAGGGCGCACGGGCAGGCGATGATGAGCACCGCGACTGCGGCGGTGAATGCGCTCGCCGCCGGATTCCCGAGCAGCAGCCACGCCACGAGGGTGGCGAGGGCGAGGCCGATCACGATCGGCACGAAGACCGCTGAGATACGGTCGGCGAGTCGCTGCACCGCGGCCTTGCCCGACTGCGCGTCTTCGACGAGCTTCGCCATCTGCGCCAGCTGGGTGTCGCTGCCCACGCGCGTCGCCCGCACCACGATGCGGCCGCTCGTGCTCACCGTGCCGCCCACCACCGGGTCGCCAGGGCCCATTTCGACCGGCACCGACTCGCCCGTCAGCAGCGAGGCGTCGATCGCGGTGCGGCCCTCGACGATCACGCCGTCAGTGGCGATCTTTTCGCCTGGGCGTGCAACGAAGGTGTCGCCCACTGCCAGTTCCTCCACGGGAACGCGCACCCCAGTGGCTGCAGTGGTCATGTCTGGCCTATCCACGTTGCGCGCGGCGGGCGTCTCGGCCGCCGTTGTCTGCGAGGGTCCGCGCAGAACCACCTCCACGTCTTTCGCGCCAAGTTCGAGCAGCGCTCGCAGAGCGGCGCCCGCGGTGCGCTTCGAGCGCTTCTCGAAATATCTGCCGGCGAGCAGGAAGGTGGTGACGCCCGCCGCGACCTCGAGATAGATGTTGCCGGCGCCGTCGCTTGGGCGCACGGTGAGCTCGAAGGCATGGGTCATGCCGGGCATTCCGGCGTGCCCGAAGAAGAGCGCATAGAGCGACCACAGGAAGGCGGCGCTCACCCCGACAGAGACGAGCGTATCCATCGTGGTGGCACGGTGACGGAGGTTGATCCACGCCGCCCGATGAAACGGCCACGCCGCCCACACCACCACGGGCGCGGTCAAGGTGAGCACCGCCCACTGCCAATAGGTGAACTGCAGCGCGGGAATCATCGAGAGGAGCACGACGGGCGTCGACAGCCAGATTGCACCGATGAGTCGCTGTCGCAGTGCGCGCAGCTCGGGGTCTTCGGGGGTGGGATTTGCGGCATCGGCACCGGCGGTTGGTGCGGGGGCTGGCAGCTTTGCGGTGTAGCCGGTCTTCTCGACCTCGGCGATGAGCAACTGTGGATCGAAGCCCGTGGGCACGTGCACGCGGGCTTTCTCGGTGGCGTAGTTCACCGAGGCTTCGACCCCGTCGAGGCGGTTGAGCTTCTTCTCGATGCGCTGCGCGCACGACGCGCAGGTCATGCCGCCGATCTCGAGTTCGAGGTCGAGCTGGCTGGTGTTGGTGGCCATGAGGTGCCTGCTTCCGCG
>CAZTBS010000005.1:0-64630 GCA_964612125.1 uncultured Leucobacter sp.
GCCCCGTTGTTGCATCAGTGGGGTCCGTGATCACGGTCAGGGCGATCCGTGCCGCGCGTTCATCCGTCGTGAATGTCAAGAGCGTATCCATGTTCCCGGTCCCTTCGTCGTTGAAGGGAAGGTGGGCATTCGACGCCTGGGTCAAGCATTCATTCGACGGCGGCCTTTGGGTCGAATCGTGCCCCCATTGGCTACCACGGCCGAGCGGACGGCTTCGTCGCCGATGCCCAACTGCGCTGCTACTTGACTGAGGGTGAAGCCCTCGGCGTAGAGACGTGCCGCCTCGGCTCGTAGCTGTTGTGAATGTTCCGGGGCTCTTTTCGGATGACCAGCACGCCGGGCGATCTCTCGCACCGTCGCGCGATGGATGTTGAACCTTCTTGCCAGTTCCTGAACTGGTACCCCCTCGGCGTATCCGACGAGCAGTTCTTCACGATTCGAGGCACTCAAACGGGTTTGAGACTGACTCGAATTTTCACGCACCGGACCACGAGTATCTGTCGTGTGACGGGTACCAGTACGCGGCGGTAGTGTCTTCGATCCCTTGAGAACACGCGAAATCAACGTTCTTCGCGGTTTACTGGGGTTTGAGAAGTACCTACGAAGGCCCACCATACGTTTTTTTCTGAGTTCCGGATGTGTTTCGTACATGCGCACTGCCGCGGCGACGGCTGCGGCCAGACTGATTCCCACCGCGAACCATACGGCCGCACGTAGGTCCCAGGTATCAGCGATGATTCCGCCACATATGGCCCCGACCGCATAACCGAGATCTCGCCACACTCGGTAGACGCCAACGGCTCTGCCGCGCCACGTGGGGTGCGCAACGTCTCCGACTGTTGCGAGGAGGGTCGGATAGACCATGGCTGTCCCAGCGCCCAACAGTGCTGATGCCATCGCCCAAGTCGCGAAGTTTCCGCTGAGAGCGATGATGGCGAGAGCGAACGACTGGAGAGCCATTCCGCCTACAATCAGCCACTTGCGCCCGAGTCGGTCGGAGAGTGCGCCGGTGATGATCTGACCGACACCCCACACGGCCGGGTACAACGCGAATAGCACGCCGATCTCATGCAGGGGAAGTGCGGCCGTGGCGAAGAGCAGGGGGAAGAGACCCCATGCCAGCCCGAAATTCAGGTTGTTCACCATTCCGACATGGCTCGCACTGGCAAGTGCCTTCTCTCGAAAACTTACCCATGCCACGATTTCTCGTGAACCCGCAGGTGAAAACTGGTCTGGAGTCTTTGCCTCGGAGTGTGCGGCGGCAGGTGTTCTCGCCAGAGCTGCACGGTTCGCCTCGAGCTGTGCATACGGTCGTGTTTCGCGAACGAAGGCAAGCGACAGCATCAGCGCCAGCGCAGCGTAGGCGAGGCCGAGGAGGAACGGTGCTGGGCGCACACCGAACTCACTTGCGAGAGTACCCGCAAACAGAGACGTCACAGCGACCGCGCCATACCCCGCGGCTTCGTTTAAGCCCATAGCGAGGCCACGTTGCCGGGGCCCGACCAGGTCGATCTTCATGATGACGGTGGTCGACCAGGTGAGGCCCTGACTGATCCCGAGCAACACGTTCGCGAGTATGATCACGGACCAGTCCTCGGCAACAATGAGGAGCGCAGGCACGGGGAGAGCCAAGATCCACCCGGCGACCAACACGGGTTTTCGTCCGTATCGATCAGAAAGCGCGCCCGCAACATAGTTTGCGATGGCCTTGCTTGCTCCGAACGCAGCGACGTACATAAAGATAAACGTGAAGCCACTGAGGCCGAACACTTCAGTCGCCAAGAGTGGAAGCACGGTCTGTTGCTGACCGACCATGCCGCCGACCAGCGCATTCACCGCAACCAGGAGCACGAACTGCGCGGCATTGGTTCTGAGGCCGAGTCGCAATGGGCGCACCGTGGAGCCGGTTGCGGTTGCAGAGTTCTGAGGGTTCACAGTCAAAACCATACCCCTGGGGGTATGCGTCTGGTGTGATTATTCGTCGCTTTCTGCCACGCCTGCGCTGAATTGGGTTTGGTACAAACGGTAGTACGCACCTTTCGCGGCGATGAGCTCTTCGTGTGAACCCTGCTCGACGATCGCCCCGTTGTCCATCACGAGAATGGTGTCAGCGTCGCGGATCGTCGAGAGCCGGTGGGCAATCACGAACGACGTGCGATCTGCACGGAGACGGCTCATCGCCTGCTGCACCAGCACTTCGGTGCGTGTGTCCACCGAAGACGTCGCCTCATCCAGGATCAGGATGTCGGGATTACTGAGGAATGCCCGCGCAATCGTGAGAAGCTGCTTCTCTCCGGCAGACAGGTTCGTGGCCTCGTCGTTGATGATGGTGTCGTAGCCATCCGGCAGCGTGCGGATGAATCGGTCAGCGTAGCTTTCCTGCGCGGCAGCAATGATGTCTTCCTCAGTTGGATTGTCGCCGCCGTAGGCAATGTTGTCCCGAATAGTACCGCCGAACAACCACGAATCCTGCAGCACCATCCCGATGTGATCTCGAAGCTCGCGCCGCGGAACTGTGGCGATATCGACGCCGTCCAGCGTGATCCGCCCGCCCTGCAGCTCGTAGAAGCGCAAAATAAGGTTGACCAGCGTGGTCTTTCCTGCGCCTGTGGGTCCAACGATTGCAATGGTGGATCCAGGCTCCGCAACCAGTGAAAGTTCGCGAATGAGTGGCTGCTGGGGATCGTAGCCGAAAGTAATTGACTCAAACGTGACGCGTCCCCGCACTTGAGCCGGGAGCTGCCCATCACGGTCAGGTGTCTCTTCGCTGGCGTCGAGCACCTCGAACACTCGCTCAGCTGAGGCTATTCCGGACTGCAGGAGGTTCGCCATCGATGCGAGAGCCGTGATGGGGTGGGTGAACTGGCGACTGTACTGCACAAAAGCCTGGATGGCCCCGATGCCGAGAGATCCGGAGGCAACCATGAGGCCACCGAATACTGCGATCGCTACGTAGTTCAGGTTTCCGATGAAGAACATCACTGGCATGATGATGCCTGAAATGAATTGTGCGCCAAACGAGGCTTCAAATAACTCCTGGTTCTTGCGAGCGAATTCGTCGCGCACTTCGCGACGTCGGCCGAACACGGTCACCAAATCGTGTCCGGTGTAGGCCTCTTCGATCTGGCTGTTCAGTTCGCCGGTAGATTTCCAAGTCTTGGCAAACAGACGCTGTGATCGCTTGCCGATAAACATGGTGAGCATCAGCGCAAGCGGAATCGTCACGAGGGCAATAATCGCCAGCTGCCACGACACCACAAACATCATCACTACGACACTGATCAGCGTGAAGATGTTACTGAGGATCTGCGAGAGCGTTTGCTGCAGGGACTGCGAGATGTTGTCAACGTCGTTGGTGACCCGGCTGAGCAACTCGCCTCGTGGCTGACCGTCGAAGTAGCTGAGCGGGAGACGCGTGATCTTTTCGCCTACTTGTAGGCGCAGCTGATAGATCGCACGCTGCACAACCCCGTTAGTCAAGAACGCAGCGCCAGCTGCGAGTATGAAGAACCCGAGGTATACGGAAAGCGCCAGCAGTAACACTCTGCCCACCGCCTCAAAGTCAATCGGCACACGGTCACGCACGGCCGCATTGAAGATGAGATCCGTGGCACTGCCGAGAATTGCTGGCCCTAGTGCACTGAGTGCGGTGCCAGCGATCGTCATCACAATCACGGCGATGAGCGCGACGCGGTGGGGGCGCAGATGCCCAATCAGTCGACGCAGCGACGGTCCGAATGCAATGGCCTTTTCACCGCTGCCCATGCCTGGACGCATGGGTCCGCGTGGCCCGGATCCTCCGCTCGGAGGGCCGAACTTCGGACGTTGTGCCGCGGTGGTGCGGGAGTGGGCGTGCCCGGCACTCATGCTCCAACCTCCTGGTCTTCAGGCCGAAACTGACTTTCAACGATTTCCGCATAGGTGGGGCACGATTGGAGAAGCTCTTCGTGAGTTCCGAGACCAGCGACGTTGCCGCCGTCGAGAACGACGATTTGATCCGCGTCGCGGATCGTCGAGACCCGCTGTGCAACGGTGATGACAGTGGCATTGCCGACTTCGCGACTCAGCGCCGCTCGCAGCCGAGCATCGGTGGCGACATCCAGTGCTGAAAACGAGTCATCAAAAACATAGATGTCTGGTCGGCGCACGAGTGCGCGGGCGATGGCAAGTCGTTGCCGCTGTCCGCCGGAGACGTTGGTTCCGCCCTGTGCAATAGGGGAGTCGAGCCCATCTGGCATAGCCGCAACGAAGTCTTTCGCCTGCGCAATTTCAAGTGCCCGCCACAGCTCCGCGTCGCTTGCGGCTGGGTCACCCATTCGAAGGTTCGAAGCGATTGTGCCGCTGAAGAGGTATGGACGTTGTGGAACCAGACCGATACGGCCCCATAACTCGTCGGGGTCAAGCTCACGCACGTCGACCCCATCGATGAGAACCTGTCCCTCGGTGACGTCGGTCAGACGCGGGATGAGGTTCACAAGTGTGGTTTTTCCTGAGCCGGTGGAGCCAATGATCGCAGTGGTGGTGCCCGGATGTGCGGTAAACGAAATCTGGGAGAGCACCGACTCCTCCGCTCCTGGGTAGGAGAAACCGGCCGATACGCAGCTAAGCACACCTTCTCGCTGCTGCGGGAGTGAGGGTGCCGTGGGTGCGGTCACGGAAGAAGCGGTGGTCAAGACCTCGCGAATACGCCGGGATGACACCGCTGCGCGCGGCGCAATCATCAGCATCATCGTCGCCATCATGACGCTCATCAGAATCTGTGTCAGGTAGGCGAGATAAGCGGTGAGCTGCCCGACCTGCAAGTTCCCCTCAGCGATTCTGAACGCACCAAACCACACCACAGCAACGCTCGACACGTTCATGACTAGGAACACGGACGGGAACATCATCGCCATGCGTCGTCCGACGCGTGTCGCAGTGTCAGTTAGGTCCGCGTTGGCGCGATCGAAACGTGCCGCTTCTGTCGGTTCGCGCACAAAGGCTCGGATGACGCGGAGACCAGAAATCTGCTCACGCAAGATGCGATTGAGCGCATCGATACGGGTCTGTTGTGTTTGGAACAGAGGGGTCATCTGCACGATGAGGACACCAATAATCGCGGCGAGCGCCGCTATTGCCACCAGAATTAGCCAGCTCAGCCCAATGTCCTCGCGTAGCGCCATGAAGATACCGCCCACTGCGGTGAGGGGCGCACTCACGATCATCGTGGCAGTCATGAGTACCAGCATTTGAACTTGCTGTACGTCGTTCGTGTTCCGTGTGATGAGTGTCGGCGCACCAAATATGGCAACCTCGCGGCCTGAGAACCCCAGACCGCGATCAAAGATCGCCTCGCGCAGGTCACGTCCAAAGCTCATCGCCGTCTTGGCGCCGAACCAGATTGCAGCGATTTGTGCGCCAATTTGCAGCAGCGAGATCAGTAACATCACGCCACCGAGTCGCCAGATCGTTGCCGTATCACCGGTAGCAACGCCGTCATCGATGATTGATGCGTTCAGTGTTGGCAAGAAGAGGGAGGCGATCGCTTGCGCAAGCTGCAACACAATGACCGCGGTGACGAGCGGCGCATAGGGCCGCAGGAATTGGGCTAACAGGCGAAACATGTGGGCCTTCTCGAAGGTGGGGATCCACCCATGCTAGCGATACGCGCAGTGCGTCGCCTTCCACAGTCGTGTGCCGCGCGGGAATGCCTGGCCGACGCCTCATTCTTGCGCGTGGTGGTGCCGATCCAAACCGCGTCAGCTGCCAGCCGCGCTCGCTCCACCGTTTGTGGTCCCGACCACCCACCACGGCAGGAAACCAAAAATTTGGGTGAGAAGATATTCTTCACTGACCGGCTCGTCCGAAGATAACCATTCGGTCGTGACAGCCAACACACCGGCTGAGATGAACGTGGCAGCCAGCGTGCGATCGACGTTTGGCGGCGCTGCGAGTTCTGCGGTCGCCAGCGCACTCTGTGTCATCACGCGCGAGATTTCTGTGCGTGCGCGGTGCGAGAGATCACCGCACAGAACTGCTCGATATAAGCCCCGTTGCTGTCTGCACTCGGCAAAGAAGAGATCGAACGTAGAGACCGTGGCGTCCCGATGACCATGTGAATTGCGGACCTGCGAGTCAATATGCTGGATGTCAGCCAACAGTGCGGTGATAACTTGTACCGCAACATCATCGAAGTCTCTGAACTGCGAGTAGAAGCTGCTGCGACTGATCTGCGCCTCGGCGACAATTGCAGCCACTGTGACTGGTGAGCCCAGCGTACCCAGCCGATCGATTGCCGCATAAATCGCTGCTCGTGTGCGTGCAGGTCGCGGATCCGTTGCCCGCTGCGGGGACGTGGGATCAGCCGAGATCATGTGACTAGCCTATGGTGTTTCGAGTTCCCTGCAGTATCAAAATTCTGTGTGCACGGTGCCAGGCGCAGACAGTGCTGCGGCCCTGATAGCGCTAGATTGTCGCGCCCGCAGTTGCGAACTCAACGATCCCAATGATGATGATGATGGTCGACACGAGAGGAGCGAGAACAGAAAACGCGACCGTGCCATACCCAATAATGAGCCCCCACAGCGCCAAAGCGCGGCCACCGATGAGATGAATCTGAGCGCGTTGGCGAGCCACATGCCCAGTAATGATTGCTGGAATTGCCACAATAATGGCGACCAGAGAGAACGCGAGGCCGATAAGGGGGAGCCAACGCCAGACTCCCAGGCTCAGGGCGAGTAGTGCGAGAACGAAAGAAACCGCAGCGAGATGGTTCTGTGTTCTGGGCGGCGCAGTGAACGGGATCTGCGACGTCATGAAGCTGAACTACTGGCGGCTGAACTGTGGGGATGCTCATCTAAACACGGATGACCACCCCCACAGCCCCTGACGAACATCAACCGCGCGTAACCACAGTCGTCCGCGGGAGAGCCTGCAGCACACCATGGCTCACCGAACCCAGCAGGAGCCGAGAGATTCCGCCGCGTCCGCGGCTGCCGACCACAATCATGTCAGCGTTCTCAGCTGCTTGCAGCAGAGCAGCCACAGGGGGCGCCTGCACGATACGACGTTCAATCTCGAGATCAGGGTAGCGAGCGGCCAGCCCTGCGGTGCCAATGGCAATGGCCTCCTCGGCTGCGCTGCGCTGCGCTTCGACGAGTTCCTCGCTCCACAGGTATTCAAGACCCGGGGTCAAGGGGGGCATCCAGGCATAGACGGCAATCAGGGGAACCCCGCGCATAGACGCTTGCTCTGCGGCGAAGTTAACTGCCTGCTGCGATGCCTCAGACCCGTCAACGCCCACAACTACGCCCGGCGCGGGATCACCAGCGGTCTCAAACGGCACTACGGCAACCGGACAGTGCGCTACCGCTGCGATTTTCACCGCACGGGTACCGAAGAACGAACCCGAGAGCTTGCTGCCAGCATGGGCTCCGAGGACTACCAAATCGGCGCGCTTCGAAGCTTCTTCAACTTCGGCGATGGGGTGCCCCACTACCGCGGTTCCTGTGATGGTGCCGGCAAACCCGGTCGAGAGAGCGTACTCCCGTTCAGCTGCTAACATCTGCTCGGATGCTTGCTGTGCCTCTGAAAGGAATGCGACGCTCTCCGAGAGAAAGGAGTCGTCGGCGACGTGGAGAAGCTCGACGGATGCTCCGGATTGTGCAGCACGTGCGAGGCCCCAGTCGAGGGCTACGCGGCTCTGTTCTGAACCATCGACGCCGATGATGTACTTCTCTGCCATGGGAAGGCCCTTCTGTTGTTCGGTTGTTCACTCGGTGAGCCGCTGCCCCGGCCCACCGAGTGGCTATGCTTCGAGTGCCGGAAGGTGAGCCGGGTGGCTCCCAGCGAGCTGCTCGATGATTCGGATGACCTGGCAGCTGTAGCCGTACTCGTTGTCGTACCAGACGTAGAGCACCGCACTGCTGCCGGTGACGATGGTGGCAAGACCGTCGACGATTCCCGCGCGATTCGATCCGACAAAATCGGTCGAAACGATCTCGGGTGATTCGACATAGTCAATCTGCGTGCGCAACGCGCCGGTCAGAGAAACCTGCTCAAGGAATCCATTGATTTCCTCCACGGTGGTCTGGCGACCAAGCTGCAGATTCAGGACGGCCATCGATACATCTGGCGTTGGAACGCGGATAGCGTTGCCCGTCAGCTTGCCCTCAAACTCGGGCAACGCCTTTGCCACGGCTTTCGCCGCGCCGGTTTCAGTAAGCACCATGTTTAATGCTGCGGAACGGCCGCGGCGATCGCCCTTATGGAAGTTGTCAATCAGGTTCTGATCGTTCGTGTAGGAGTGGACGGTTTCGACGTGTCCGTGCACGACACCGAATTCATCGTTGATGACTTTCAGCACCGGCGTGATCGCATTGGTCGTGCATGAAGCGGCAGACAAGATGGTGTCTGCGTCGGTGATGTCTTGGCTATTGACCCCGTAGACGATATTTTTGAGATCGCCCTTACCGGGTGCGGTCAGCAGTACCCGCGCGATGCCGGGGTTCGTCAGGTGCTTACCTAAGCCCTCGGCGTCACGCCACTTGCCGGTGTTATCCACCAGGATCGCGTTCTCAATGCCGTACTGCGAGTAGTTCACACTTGCCGGATCATCTGAATAGATGACCTGAATGCGCACACCGTTTGCGAGAATGACGTTCTCGTCTTCAATCACCTTGATGGTGCCGTTAAAGGGCCCATGCACGGAATCGCGACGCAGCAGATTCGCACGCTTCTGAAGGTCATTATCTGAACCCTTGCGCACCACGATCGCACGCAGGTTCAACCCTCGTCCGCTGCCGGAATGCTCGATAATGATCCGTGCGAGCAGGCGACCAATGCGCCCGAAGCCGTAGAGCACAACGTCGGTACCGGATCCTTGTTCGGCGTGCAGTGCGGGGGCGAGCTGCTCACGCAGATATGCGACAAGATCTCCGCCAGCAGCCCGGTAGCCGTGTGCCAGACCCGCCAGATCAACTGAAACCGGGCCCGGCTGAATCTCGGCGAGAGCCTGCACAATCGCAGAAGTCTCAGCGAGAGGAAGCTCGGTGTCGTCGATCTTGCGAGCAAAAGTATGTGCCCGAATGATGTCGATGGCTGAACGACCCACCAGAGAACGGCCGTGCACTGACATCACCACGTCACGATCTCGATACAGCCGACCGATCAGCGGGATCATCCCTTCGGCGAGCTCCTGTTTGGCCTTCCACGCCTCGAGATGTGCGTCAGCGCGCTGGTTCATGGGTACGGTGGGTTCCTTCCGGTGTTGGTCGCGCGGCCTGCCCGCCGCCGTTTTTGGCACTGGGATCATTATCCCACGGTCGGTGTGGATCGCGAGCCCGAACCACTGCCGCTGCACAGGTTAGGGTGTCGTCATGTTCGAATACACGCTTTCTGACCTCCGTGCCACCGTCAATCTGTTATGGCCCGAAGAACATGCGGAAAGCTGGGATCACGTTGGGCTGGTTACTGGCCAAGACACGGCTCCGGTGCGGCGGGTGCTGCTTGCAGTAGATGCGGTGGCAGCCACGGTTTCAGAAGCGCTTTCTTGGTCTGCGGATGTGTTGCTCACCCACCACCCGCTGCTGTTGCGTGGCGTGCACACCATCGCCGAGGACACCGCAAAAGGCGCGCTTCTTGCGGAACTCATCCGCGGCAACTGCGCAATGCTTGCGGCTCACACCAATGCCGATGCTCCAGCAGGCGGAGTCTCGGATACTTGGGCTCACCTACTGAAATTGCAGCAACTGCAGCCCATCGCACCCTCCGCAGTGCCGTCCGCGGGAATCGGGCGTATTGGTCGTCTCCCAGAGCCCCTCACGCTGCAGCAGTTTGCTGAAGAGGTCGCACGAATACTGCCGTCGACGGTGGGGGGCGTGCGTATCGCAGGCGATCCGCGGCGTGAGATTTCTACGGTGGCACTGTGTGGCGGAGCTGGCGACAGTCTGTTAGATCATGAACTGGTCCGTGCTGCAGACGTCTATGTCACGAGCGATCTGCGACACCATCCCGCGCAAGAGTCTCTGGAGCAATCTATAGTCGGCGGCGGGCCGGCGCTGATAGATGTTTCCCATTGGGCGAGTGAGTCGCTGTGGCTACAGCAAGCAGTGACAGACCTCACTCAGCACCTCCCGGGCATCGAATTCAAGGTGAGTACCCTCTGCACCGACCCGTGGACCTTCAGAGTAGGGTGAGAGCATGAAAGCGAGCCCGCGCCAGCAGCTGCTGCTCCTGGACTTACAAGAACACGACACTCTACTGGCACGGTTGCGGCGTCGGCGTCGGCAGCTTCCAGAGCGAGAGGCTCTGGCCGCCCTTCGAGACGAGTTGACTACCGCGAAGAGCGCCTTCATGGCGGTGCAGCGAGAACGAGACGCCCAACAGGCTGACATCACGCGACTCGAGGCTGATATTGAGACTGTTCGCCAGCGTCGACACCGTGATGCGGATCTGCTCGCGGGCAATGTCACTCCGCGTGAGGCGGAGTCCCTTTTGGGTGAGCTTGAGACGCTTGAGCGACGACAGGAGGCGCTTGAGGAACGCGAGCTCGAGCTCATGGCGGCCAATGAAGAGACGCAGCAGCAATATGAGGTCGTTGCGGATGCGCTCGCGCGCGTTGACGGTCGTCGGGCAGAACTCACTGCGGCACTGCAAGCGGCCGAACGTCAAGTGGATATAGAAATCGCTGCGGCCGAAGAGGAGCGTGCTGGTCTCGCCGCGGAACTGCAGCGTGATCTGCTCGAGCTGTACAACTCGGTGCGCGAGCAGAGCGGTATCGGCGCCGCGAGACTTCGCGGAAATGTGTCCGAAGGAAGCAATATGGCACTGGCTCCCGCAGAACTGCAGGAGATCCGTGCTGCTGCACCTGACGAGATCATTTTCTGCCCAGGCAGTGGGGCGATCTTGGTGCGGGTGGACGAAACAGAGACGCGTTAGACTAATGCTCGGAATGGGCCGGTGAGGCGGTCGCGTCACAGGAGACTGTGCCGAGGAACGTCCGGGCTCCACAGGGGAGGATGGTGGGTAACGCCCACCCGGGGTAACCCGCGAGAAAGTGCAACAGAGAGTAGACCGCCAGGCTGCAAGGCTTGGTAAGGGTGAAACGGTGGTGTAAGAGACCACCGGTGCCCACGGCGACGTGGGTAGCCAGGTAAACCTCGTCCGGAGCAAGGCCAGACAGAAGACGTAGACGCTCCCCGCCGAGTCTTCGGGTAGGCCGCTAGAGGGTACTGGTAACAGTGCCCCGAGAGAGATGACCGTCACCGCGAGAGCGGGACAGAACCCGGCGTATGATCCGACCCATTCCCCTCCCGGTGCTCACAAGCGACTGCTGCGTCCGATTGAGGGAGCGTTCTCAGTCGGAGACCGTCAGAATTTCGACCCCATCCTCGCGCACGACCAGCGTGTGTTCGAACTGTGCAGTCAGGCTCTTGTCGCGCGTGGTGACCGTCCAACCGTCGTCCCAGATGTCCCAATCAGCGGTTCCCAGAGTGAGCATCGGCTCAATGGTGAACACCATTCCCGGCACGATGACATCATCGAAACGTGGCGCAGAGTCGTAGTGCGGAATGATCAAGCCTGTGTGGAATGCGGAACCGACGCCGTGTCCCGTGAAATCTCGCACGACGCCATATCCGAACCGCTTGGCATAGGTCTCGATTGCCCGCCCGATCACATTGACTTGGCGCCCAGGCGCAACTGCCTTGATTCCGCGGCGCAGCGCTTCTTCAGTGCGCTGAATGAGCAGATCTGCCTCCTCGGTGACGGTGCCAACGCGAAATGTTCGGTTTAGGTCACCGTGATATCCGTCGAGGTAGGCCGTGATGTCGACGTTCACCAGATCGCCATCGCGGAGCACTGTGGAATCCGGAATCCCGTGACAGATCACCTCGTTCACAGAGGTACAGCACGACTTAGGGAATCCTCGATAGCCCAACGTCGACGGATATGCGCCATGGCCGACAACGTAGTGATGCGCCACCTGGTCAATCTCGTCAGTGGTGATACCCGGGCGCAACACATCAGCGACGGCATCCAAGGCGCGCGAGGCAATGCGACCTGCCGCCCGAATCTTTGCGATTTCTGCCTCTGTGTAAGTGTTATCGCCGGAGTACTCCGGGGGAGTCGCGCGACCAACATAGGGAGGCCGCGCGATAGTAGATGGCACCGCTCGCTGTGGAGAGATAGTTCCGGAAACGAGGTGTCCACTGGCATCGAAAGGCATACGCTCAGTCTAGAGATGGTTGCGGTGACAAGACCCGGATCCACTCGCGACTAAGGAGATGACAATGGGCAAACGTGACTGGGGCATCGAAGACCCTGCGGAGACCTACTGGTTCAACACACGCACAGGCAAGGTCGAAGAGGGGAAACGTTCGCTTGCAATTGACCGCTTGGGGCCGTTTTTGACACGTGCTGAGGCTGAACGAGCACCAGAGATTGTGGCCGAAAAGGCGCGAAGGCTGCGAGAAGAAGACGAACGTGACGATTGAAAGCTCACGCCCCGGAAGCGGTAGTCTGAAGACCGGAGTGAAGCGAAGGGACCCAGCGTGAGCAAGCAGCGTGATTTTGTTCTCCGCACGATAGAAGAGCGCGGGGTGCGTTTTGTGCGACTGTGGTTCACAGATGTGGCGGGCACGCTGAAATCTGTTGCCCTCGCACCGGCCGAGGTTGAAGGTGCGTTCAGTGAGGGCATTGGTTTCGATGGCAGTGCGATAGAGGGTCTCACGCGCGCTTATGAGAGCGACCTGTTGGCGGTTCCCGACCCCGCGACATTCCAGTTGCTGCCGTGGCGAAGCAGCACAGAACCGACTGCACGCATGTTTTGTGACATCATCACCCCCGACGGTGAGCCTGCTGTTGCCGACCCACGACACGTGTTGAAGCGAACGCTGAACCGCGCCGCCGAAATGGGATTCACGTTCTATACGCATCCCGAAATCGAGTTCTATCTGCTGAAGTCTTCTGAATTTGGCCCGGACGGCCCCGTGCCGGTTGACCGCGCAGGATACTTCGACAATGTACCCGGCGGGACTGCGCACGATTTCCGACGGGACAGTGTGAACATGCTGGAGGATCTCGGTATTTCCGTCGAGTTCAGCCATCATGAGGGAGGCGCCGGTCAGAACGAGATTGACCTTCGCTATGCAGATGCGCTTACCACGGCCGACAACATCATGACCTTCCGGACGGTTGTCAAAGAAGTCGCGATTGCACAGGGCGTCTACGCTACGTTCATGCCGAAGCCGCTGGTTGGCCAGCCAGGATCTGGCATGCACACTCACATGTCACTCTTTGAAGGTGATACCAACGCATTTTTCGATCCCGGTGCGAAGTACCAGCTGTCTCAGACGGGACGGCGATTCGTTGCGGGCCTCTTGCGGCACGCTCCAGAGTTCACCGCGGTCACCAATCAGTACGTCAACTCCTACAAGCGGCTGTGGGGCGGCGACGAGGCTCCGTCGTACGTGAGTTGGGGGCACTTAAATCGGTCCGCTCTCGTGCGGGTCCCCATGTACAAGCCAGGCAAGGGCGGAAGCGCGCGCGTTGAGTACCGTGGGCTCGATAGTGCGGCGAATCCGTACCTCGCCTTCTCGGTGATGCTCGCCGCCGGACTCAAGGGTATTGCTGAAGAGTACGAGTTACCCCCCGAGGCTGAGCACAGCATGTGGGATTTGAGTGACGGCGAACGTCGCGCGATGGGATTTGACCCGCTTCCCACGAGTCTGGATCACGCGCTTGCGGTGATGGAACGCAGCGAGCTGGTTGCGGAGACGCTCGGAGAACAAGTGTTCTCATACTTGCTGCGCGAGAAACGGCAGGAAGTTGCCGCATACCGGCAGCAGGTTACGCCGTTTGAACTGAACTCGATGCTGGGCATCGTCTAGCGCTCACTGTTTCACTCTCCCATGCCCAACGGCTCACGTCAGCATTCGCTCGGTGCCTTCGCGCGGGCTGGATTCCAGGAACTATCGCATGCACGCGAGCTCCTGGCACGTCTCTCGCAATCAGTAGAGCAACCGATCGAAATCCTGCTCGAAGCCTTCGCTGCGGCGGGCGATCCCGACTCGGCACTGCAGCGGATTATCCATTTCTCTGATGTGCATCCGGCGATCGCCCGCCGGCTAACAGCCGAATTGTGGGAGCGTTGGGTGCTGTTGGCTGGCGCGGCACCTGCTTTTGTGGATTTCTTCGCCCGACACCCGGATCATCTGGAATCAATCCTGCAAGGCGGCGGCAGGCTGGTCGATGCCGCTGAAGCGCGTGCTCAGTTGTTGCGCGCCGTAGGGGCGCCGGACGGATCAGCGCCCGTGGCATCTGCGATTGCCGAAGCTGGCGCAGCCGCTCTGCGGCGGAGCTACCGCGAACTGCTCGCTGAAGTGATGCTGTGCGACCTGCGGCAAGGTTTGAGCCACGGAGGAGAAGCAGCTGCGTTGATGTTTGAGGAGGTGTCACGTGCACTTTCTGGACTGGCAGCTGCCGCACTCGAAGCTGGACTCGCGGTCGCACGTGGCACACTGCTTGCCGGAGTTTCTGGCTCAGCGCTTCCGCCCGCACGGCTGTCGCAGGTGCGACTCGCCATTGTGGCGATGGGAAAGTGCGGCGCCAGCGAGCTCAACGTTGTGAGTGATGTAGATGTCCTCTTCATCGCAGACGGATCGCCCCCGTCATCGAATGAGTCTGGCGGTCTGGAGCCGGAGGTCATGCTGCGCATCGCCACCAGGCTGGCGACCGAGGCCATGCGTGCGATTCACGACCCGGGTGCTGAGCCGCCGCTGTGGCAGGTCGACGCGAACCTGCGCCCGGAGGGACGCCAAGGGCCGCTCGTTCGCACTCTTGGTTCGATGCTGAGTTACTACGAGCGATGGGCGAAGGCCTGGGAGTTTCAAGCGCTCCTGAAAGCCCGTCCGATTGCCGGCGACATTGAACTCGGGCAGGCGTTCGTGGCTGATACCCGTGCCATGGTGTGGGCGTCCAGCGGGCGCGAAGATTTCGTTGGCTCCGTGCAGCGGATGCGGGAGCGCGTCACTGAGCACATTGCCGACGAGGACATCGAACATCAGTTGAAGCTCGGGCCCGGAGGCCTGCGCGATATTGAATTCAGCGCACAGCTGTTGCAGCTCGTGCACGGGCAGTACGACCGTACGTTGCACCTCCCGGGCACTATCCCAGCTCTGCGTGCGCTGGTCGATGGTGGCTATATCGCTCGTAACGACGGCGAACGGCTGGTTGAGGATTATCGCCGATTGCGCTTGCTGGAACATCGACTCCAATTGCGCGATCTCCGTCGAACCGCGCTGATGCCGCGAGACGAACACGGTCTGCGAGTTCTCGCGCGATCTTCTCGCCTGGCGTCATCCGGCGATGACCTCCTGAACCTGTGGCTGCGCGTCAAACGAGAAGTTCGAGAGCTGCATCTGCGAATTTTCTATGCGCCCTTGCTCAGCGCAGTTGCGGCGTTACCTGATGACGAGTTTGTGTTGGGAAGCGCCGAAGCACGCGCCCGGCTCCTGAGCATTGGCTTCCGTGACCCTGACGGTGCGCTACGTCATCTTGCCGCGCTGACGCAGGGAACGTCCCGAAACGCTCGGATTCAGCGAAATCTGATGCCAGTACTGCTTCGTTGGCTGGCGGAGGGTACGGACCCTGATTTCGGATTGTTGGCGTTTCGCAGGGTGAGCGAAGCTAATCGCGAAAATCCGTGGTACCTGAGGTTGCTCAGAGACGGTGCGGAAGCAGCTGAGCGTCTCACGCGTGTGTTATCGCGTTCTCGCTTCGCCGCAAACCTCCTGGAGTCCTTTCCGGAGGCAGTTGCGTGGCTTGAGCGTGACGAACTCCTCCGTCCGCAGAGCGAGGAAGCGCTGCTGGAGGAGATGCGGTCTCTCGCTTCTCGCCGAGGAAGTGTTGAACGTGCAGCTGAAGCTCTGCGCGCGGTGCACCGCAGGGAGATGCTGCGTCTCGCACTCGGTCGCTTGGTCCTTGTAGTCTCAGATGCTGAGGTCGCGGAAGGGCTCGATGCCGCACACACTGCGCTCCTTGACGGCTTATTGCTGTCGCTGCGCACCCACGAAGTCGGCTCGGATGACAGAACACCGTCCGGAGAGATTGCTCTCATCGGTATGGGGCGATACGGAGGGCGAGAACTGGGTTTCGCTTCTGACATTGACCTCCTCGCCGTATTTCGTGCAGCGGAGGGCGCGAGCAGTGCAGAGGTGCAGGTGATGTCGCGGTATGCGGAGCGGATCATTACCGAGCTTCGGCGCCTGGTGTCTGATGCGAGATTCCCTGTTGACCTCGACTTCGATCTCCGGCCAGAAGGCAAGAACGGCCCCCTGGTACGGAGCCTCGAGGCGTACGAGAGTTACTACGAGCGCTGGTCGGTGACGTGGGAGGCCCAAGCCCTGCTGCGAGCGCGGCCGGTTGGCGGTGATGCTGCGCTGGGACATGATTTCGCGCAGCTCGCGGATCGCATTCGTTTTCCGCAGGAGTTCAGCCTCGACGCTTTGCGCGAGATTCGACGGATAAAAGCTCGCGTTGAGGCAGAACGATTGCCGCGCGGGGTTGAACCGCGTCGACACCTGAAGCTTGGTCCCGGTGGCATTAGTGACGTCGAGTGGCTGGTGCAATTGCTGCAGATGCAGCACGGTGCGACGCATACGGGTTTGCGTACCGTCTCTACCCTCGCGGCGTTGCGCGCCGCAGTTGAAGCGCGACTCATCGACTCGGAGTCGGCAGACCACCTGGTGCAGGCCTGGGAATTCGCAGGAGCAATTCGCTCGGCGATTAAGCTCTGGTCCGGCCGGGCGCTGGACGTATTGCCTGTGGACCGATCAGAGCTCGCCGGAATCGCTGGGGTGCTGGGAATGCCCGCGGGGCACACCACAGACCTGGAAGAACGTTGGCTTGCCGTATCGCGTCGGGCTCGCGCCGTGTTTGAGCGAGAGTTCTTTGGCTACAGTGACGATTCGCTGCAGTTTCCGGTCATCGACGTCTGACCGTTCATCTTCGTTCATCTGCTCATCACAAAGTGGTAACAATAGGGTCTGGTGGAGTTCGCATGTGTCGCGTACTCTCGGCACTATGAACGTGCTGAATTCGCTTTTGGAAGCATTGCTGCTCGAAGATGGCGGCGATATCGACGATGAGGTCTACTCCTAATCCTCTGGAAGTCACGGCTCATCGCAGCGCGTCTGGGCTGTCATCGGTATCCCTCTTCGCTCAGTAATAGTTGAACCTAGTTCACCTTGCGAGATACCTGGTACCAGAAAGACGAAAAGCGGGGGCTCCACTTACTGCACACAGGCAGCAAGGGAACCCCCGCGATCGCACTACGGCACTCGTGGAAGCATCACGGCGTGATCAGCATCACACGCCGTAGTACAACTCAAATTCGTATGGGTGCGGGCGCAATGCCATCGGTGCGATCTCAGTTTCTCGCTTCAGCGAGATCCACGTCTCGATCAGTTCCTCCGTAAAGACGCCACCTTCCAACAGGAACGCATGGTCAGCCTCGAGTGCCACCAGCGCTTCTTCCAAGCTGCCAGGGACCTGAGGAATGTTCTTCAATTCCTCTGGGGGCAATTCGTAGAGATCCTTATCAATCGGATCCATGGGCTCAATACGGTTCCGAACACCATCAAGACCAGCCATCAGCTGTGCAGCAAAGGCGAGGTAGGGATTTCCAGACGCATCGGGGGCCCGGAACTCAATCCGCTTGGCTTTGGGGTTTGACCCGGTCAGCGGAATGCGAATCGCCGCCGAGCGGTTACCAGCGGAATATGCGAGATTTACCGGCGCCTCGTATCCCTTCACCAGTCGGCGGTAGCTGTTGATTGTGGGGTTGGTAAATGCGAGCACCGCAGGTGCGTGCTTCAGAATGCCGCCGATGTACCAGCGTGCAACGTCGCTGAGGCCCGCATAGCCGTTCTCGTCATAGAACAGGGGTTCGCCACCCTTCCAGAGCGACATGTGCGTGTGCATTCCCGAACCGTTGTCGCCAAAGACCGGCTTCGGCATGAAGGTAGCGGTCTTTCCCCATAGCTCGGCGGTGTTCTTTACGATGTACTTAAATTTCAGCACATCATCAGCTGCGCACACCATCGAGTTGAACCGATAGTTGATTTCGGCCTGTCCGGGGCCGCCCACTTCGTGATGTGAGCGCTCGAGGTGCAACCCTGCTTCAATGAGCCGCAGAGAAATGTCGTCGCGCAAGTCGGCTTGCTTGTCCACGGGTGAAACCGGGAAGTAGCCACCCTTGACCGGAGTCTTGTGGGAGAGGTTGCCGCCCTCTTCTTTGCGTGCCGAACCCCACATTGCCTCTTCTGAATCGAGCTCGTACATGGTGCTTTCGGGCTTGGTTTCGAAACGCACTGAGTCGAAAATGTAGAACTCGGCCTCCGGCGCGAAAAACGCGGTGTCGGCAATGCCGGTTGAAGCAAGGTAGCGTTCCGCTTTCTTTGCGACCTGACGCGGATCCTTCGCGTAGATCTCGCCGGTACGTGGATTGTAGATATCAAAAATCAGCACCAGTGTGCGCTCGGCTCGGAACTGGTCGATGTACGCCGTGGTGACATCGGGAATGAGCTGCATATCGCTGTCCGCTATGCCGGAGAAGCCACGGATGGACGACCCGTCGAACATCTGGCCGACCTCGAAGAAGTCGAGATCCACTGTGGAAGCAGGGATATTGAAGTGCTGCTGCACACCGGGTAGATCGGTAAAGCGGATATCAATGAACTTGACATCGTTCTCTGCGATGAAATCAAGTACTTCCTGCGGCGATGTGAACATACTGCTCCCTAAGTTCTTAGCGCTTCGGTCGGTTGCCTACTGTAATAACCCTACGTGAGGTGCGTTTCGCGATGGTGAGATGAATGTTTCGCGCAGGTTACGCTGCACCGGCGCCATTAGCATTAAGTTATGCCAGCTCCCAAACAACCCCAGCGATTCGGCGATCTCGAACCGAGTGAGTGGCCGGGCGAACGTCTGGGCCTGCCAGCCGAGGGCTCCCGATCGGTCGCCCGAATCGGTCGGAGGTTCGGTGCGATCGCAATCGACTGGGGCATTGCAATGCTCCTCACACTGTTAGTGCCAGCCAATGGCACAGCAGGTTCCTTCGCCACACTGGGGATCTTTGCCCTCATGCAGCTCGCATTCATCCCGACTATTGGCGGTTCTATTGGGCACCGGGTGCTGGGGCTCCGTGTGGTGTCAATCTCCGGTGGGTGGATCGGGTGGTGGCGTCCTGTGGTGCGGACTGTGCTGTTGCTGCTGGTAATTCCGGTACTGGTGTGGGATTCGGACCAGCGTGGGTTTCACGACAAGATCGCTGGTACAGTTCTCATTCGCGCCTAGCGCCAGAGAAATTACCGAGACGGACCCTAGCGGGGTCGCTGCCCGCGAATTCGCATGGGGTCGATGCCCTTCGGGATGCCAACGGGGTCAGCCTTCATGGACATGATGCGATTGTGCACCGTCACAACCTCTGCCTTACGCAATACCGGCTTCAGCTTGAGGAGCGCACGAGAGAGCTTTTCCAGGGGAATCGAGTCCTCATCAGGTCCGACGCGCAGCGTAGTGATCGGAACACCTGGGAGCATGCGCTTCAGCTGAACTTCCTCTTTGCTGACGAGTTGGCGGGTGCGCTGTGCAGGGCCCTCAGCGATGAGCACCACTCCGCCACGACCCACGACGCGATACACGGCATCTTGGCTGCGGTTCATGGCTACTGGAACCTCTGAGCCGCGCCAGGAGCGTCGGAGTGCGCCATTGATGACTGCGCCCACAGCTCCGGGTCGGCCCTCCAACTGGCGGTACGCAACTGATTCGGCCCGTCGCCCCAGCACGATCATGACCAGCAGGATGCCAACGAGGACGCCGGTGATCGGCCAGAGAATCCAGCCCAGCACACCACCACCCAAAGCCCAGGCCAAGAGGATAGCGACTGCGACAGGCGCAATGAAGCTAATGAGAAGCGCCAGCGTCAGATTCCGGTCATGCTGCTTGGTGTTGCGATAGATCTGCACCATCTGCATGATGCGCCCAGGCTCCCGGTTTCTGCGCTGCTTCTTCTCTTTTGCCATAGGGATCATCCTATCCTCTCGCCGCCCACAGCAGACTCACCGAGAGGTCAAGGGCGCGTTCCCCACAGCACTGGCTGATGACGCGATTCATCGCCGCACACGCATGAAGACTGTTTGCTATGAAGCAGAAATCTGTTTGCTCACTCCCTGCGGCACACGGAGGTGTGCAGAGACGAATGAGTCCGGCTGAAGCCGCGGGAGCACTTGAACTGCTCCTGCAAGTGGGAATTCAGTGCCGAGCAGCCGGATGGTGCGTCGGCGCACTAGATCCTGCTGAAGTTGCGTTCACTGCACAGGGACCCAAACGGGTGCACACAGACGGGGGAGTCTTCGCAAGTGAACGGCGATTACGGTCACGGGTGCATGTGCGCCAGGGCCATGATGCGGGGTGCTTCTCGGTCGGCATTCCGAGGCAGACACTTCATCTGTTTCTTGCTGCCTGGGTTATGCACGACGCGGCTGCCTACCTGGGCGAGGGAATTGATGAAGTGATTCACGTCATTGGTTCACAGTCAGTCAGGTCAGCCTGGTCTGTCACGCGCGCAGCCGAAGAAGTGCGCGCAGCCCTTGAGTCGCGTCTGAGCGGATGCGCACCCGTCAACTCGGTTCCGGGACACACAGAAAGACACGCCCAGACTTCGGTATCTCTCTGGATCCGGGCAGCCTGGGCGTGTCTCGTGCTATCGGTTAGAAACCGAGGTTTCCCTCGAAGTTACCCTCCTCCAGGCGACTCTTCACCTGGGTGAGGAATCGCGCCGCATCAGCCCCATCGACGATCCGGTGATCGTACGAGAGTGCAAGGTAGACGGTTGAGCGGATCGAAATGGCATCTCCGTCAGGCCCGGAAATCACCATGGGCTTCTTCACGACTGCACCTGTGCCCAGAATCGCAACCTGGGGCAGGAACACGAGCGGAGTGTCGAAGAGTGCACCTCGAGATCCCGTGTTCGTCAGCGTGAAGGTTCCCCCCGAAAGCTCGTCCGGAGTGAGCTTGTTGTCACGCGTACGCGCAGCCAAGTCAGCGATATCTTGCGCGAGCTCAGCCAGATTCTTGTCTCCGGCGTTGCGCACAACGGGCGTCAGTAGGCCTCGTTCGGTGTCAACGGCGATACTCAGGTTCTCGACCGCAGGGTACACAATGCTGTCACCCTCGACAGTGGCGTTGATCACCGGGTAGGTACGCAGCGCTTCCGCTGCGGCGAGGGCGAAGAATGGCAGGAAGGAAAGCTTGGTGCCGGTTCGCGCCAAAAACTCATCCTTCTTCGCCTGCCGCAGCTGCGCAATCCGAGTGACGTCGACCTCAACCACCGTTGTGAGCTGTGCGGTAGCTTGCAGAGACTCAACCGCACGTTCAGCGATGACTTTGCGCAGACGACTCATCTTTTGCGTGGTGCCGCGAAGCTCTGAGACTTCAGCGATGGTCGCAGGCTGGGTGACAGTGGCCGACGAGGTCGCCTGCTGCGCAGCCGCAAGAACATCTTCCTTGCGGATCCGCCCCCCAACACCGGTACCAACGACCTGAGCAAGATCCACTCCTTGCTCTGCGGCGAGTTTCCGCACAATCGGGGTTACGTAGCCGGCGTTGGCAGGAACAGACGCGGGAGTGGAGGCCGGTGCAGGCGTCACAGCCGGTGCTGCCGCCACTACCGGAGCCGCCGCTGGCGCTGCAGGCTCAGCAGGTGCTGTTGGCTCAGGAGCCGCCGGGGTTACGGGAGCAGCCGGTGTTACAGGAGCCGGCGTAACTGGTGCCGCTGCTGGCTCAGGCGCGGGCGCCACGGGTGCGGCACTACCGACACGTGCGAGTACGCCACCCACTTCGACGGTCTCGTCTTCCTGCACCAGGATCGCCTGAAGAATACCAGCCACAGGAGAAGGAACTTCAGTGTCCACCTTGTCGGTGGACACCTCGAGCAGAGGCTCATCGACAGCAACAGAGTCACCGATGTTCTTCAGCCAGCGTGTGACTGTTCCTTCAGTGATGCTTTCACCGAGTGAAGGCAGCACGACATCTTGACTGTCGTCGCCAGCCTGCGCGGGTGCGGCGGTGACCTCCGGTGCTGCGGGCGCTGGAGCTGCAGGAGCCGGGGCTGCAGCGGCAGAAACAGCTGCGGGCGCCGGTGCGGCGGCCCCAGGGTCAACAGCGCTGTCACCGATACGTGCGAGCACAGCACCGACCTCGGCAGTTTCGTCTTCCTGCACGAGAATCTCCTGCAGGATGCCAGCTACCGGCGAGGGGACTTCGGTGTCAACCTTGTCAGTAGAGACTTCGAGCAATGGCTCATCGATTTCCACTCGATCGCCAACGTTCTTCAGCCAGCGCGTGACTGTTCCTTCAGTGACGCTCTCGCCAAGTGCGGGGAGCACAACCTCACTCATCGTGATTTCTCCGATCCTTCTTCGTCTGTGTGGGCCGCAGCGATTAGATGGCGTGCAGCGGCTTGCCGGCGAGCTTGAGCATGGTCTCGCCGATGGTTTCATTCTGCGTAGGATGGCCGTGCACAAAGGGTGCAACGTCCTCAGGGTAGGCCTCCCAGTTCACGATGAGCTGCGCTTCGCCAACCAGCTCTCCGACACGGGCACCGATCATATGGACACCGACCACTGGCCCATCGATCACGCGGACTGCCTTGACAGTTCCCGCAGTGCCGAGGATGGAGCTCTTCGCGTTCCCCGCGAGGTTGTATTCGTAGCTCGCAATGCGATCCGCGCCAAATTTCTCAGCGGCCTTCGCTTCCGTGAGCCCCACGGACGCAATCTCAGGCTCGCAGTAGGTGATCTTCGGAATATTGACGTCTTCCACAAGCACCGGGTTCAATCCGGCGAGTTCTTCTGCAATAAAGATGCCCTGCTGGTAACCGCGGTGAGCCAGCTGCAGTCCGGGAACAATGTCGCCCACTGCGTACACCCCCGGCACATTGGTCGCAAGACGCTCGTTCGTGAGGACGAAGCCGCGATCCATCTGGATACCGACCTCTTCGAATCCAAGCCCCTGCGTTGCCGGGCCCCGACCAACAGCGACCAGCAAGTAGTCGGCTGGGATACTGGTCCCGTCTTCGAGCAGTACAGTGACGCCCTGAGCGTCTTGAGTGACGGATTGGAAGCGTACACCCAGCTTGAAATCGATGCCGCGCTTACGGAAGGCCCGCTCAAGCTGCTTGGACACCGATTCTTCCTCATTCGGAACGAGGTGCGGCAGGCCCTCAATGATGGTGACCTCTGAACCAAATGAACGCCAGACGCTGGCGAATTCCACACCGATCACGCCGCCGCCAAGAATGGCGACCTTACGAGGAATTTCCTGCAACTCAAGAGCATGCTCACTGGTGATCACACGGCCGCCAATTTCGAGGCCAGGCAGCGAACGAGAGTAGGATCCGGTCGCCAAGACAACGTGCTTGCCGATCACGCGATCGGTGCCGACCTGCACGGTGTTCGGCGAGACGAGGCGACCTTCACCCTGAATGACGGTGATGTTGTTCGCCTTCAGGAGCCCTTGCAGGCCCTTGAACTTGCCGTCGACTAGTTTGGTGCGAAACGCATTGACCGCGGCGATATCGATGCTGTTAACCGAGGAATTGATCCCGTACAGTGCTCCTTCGCGGGCGACGTCTGCCACCTCTGCAGAGTGCAGCAGAGCTTTAGTCGGGACACACCCGCGGTGGAGACAGGTTCCACCGAGCTTGTCCTTCTCAATCACGGCCGCGCTCATTCCGAGCTGAGTGGCTCGAATTGCGGTGGCGTAGCCGGCGCTGCCGCCGCCTAAGACAACGATGTCAAACTGCTGATCGGCCAAGTGGGATCTCCCTCGGAATTTCGCGTGGCAAATACGGTGGCCGCGTGTTGTGAGCGGACACCTCGACAAGCCTACTACTCAGGAAGGAAGACACCTGCTTGGGCGCGGTCATCTCGGTTCGCTCACAGCGTCGTGCTCCGGTCAGTATCCCCGTGCTCCTTTCATAGGATGGAAGGGTGTCTGAATCGATCTTCTCTGCCGAGCATCCGGAGCGTCGTGCCGCCGTGCCCAAGGGCATCCCGTTGATCGTTGCATTGCGGGGGCTGAGCGATGCAGGCGGCGTGGTGAACCAGTTGGAGAGTTACTTATGGGATCGTCACCACCCTGAGGAAATCCTGCGTTTCAACGCAGACTTGCTGCTCGACTATCGCTCACGGCGCCCAGTGATTACTTTCGATGAGGATCATCTGGTTGATTACGACCCGGAGGAACTCACACTCTCACTCGCGCACGACGAACTCGGTGCGCCGTTCCTCGTGCTGAGTGGATTTGAACCCGATTTCCGCTGGGAGCAGTTCATCGACACGCTCCTGCTTCTCGTGCACGAATTCGAGGTATCTGTCACGGTCTGGGCTCACGCAATTCCGATGCCAGTGCCGCACACGCGGCCGATCCGGATGACCGTGAGTGGCTCACGCGATGATCTCATTGAGACTCTGTCCGTATGGAAACCAACCACGAAGCTTGCCGCCTCTGCGTCGCACCTGCTGGAGTACCGTCTCCATAGCCTGGGGGAAGAGGTCGCGAGTTTTGCCCTGCTGGTGCCGCACTATCTCGTGAACACTGAGTTTCCTGATGCTCTTCTCGCAGCATTGGATGCGTTTATGGCCGCTACCGGTTTGTTATTCGCCACTGATGCTGTCCGCGAAGCAAGCGCAGAGTTTCGCGCCCAAGTGGACTCTCAGATTCGCGAAAACGAGGAGTCAAGCGAGATGGTGAAAAGCCTCGAGTCGCGTTACGACGCCTACATGGAAGATCAGAACACGCGCTCACCTTTGGTGGGTGAGGACGGTGAGCTGCCGACCGCTGAACAACTGGCCAGTGAGCTTGAAAGATTCTTGGCGCAGCAACGTGACACCGATCTGGGAGAGTCCTCCGCAAACGGTCTGTAGCGGCTGACGGGCATGCAATAATGGTGGAGCAGCCCATTCAGGCCGTGCGTGTGTCTTCGTCGAAGCCGCACTTCGGACTTGACATGGGTTTTCATGGTATGCGGCGATATCTGATCATCTCGCGCGCGTTCCTGCGCGGCCCCACCGGGTCGTAACAAAGAACACCAGCACCAACACAGAGAGGCGGCCGCGTGGCGACTGCATCGAAGTCCAAGACGCCAGCTGCGAAGAAGGCTCCTGCAGCGAAGAAACCGACGGCTCGAAAGCCTCCGGCGAAGAAGCCGGTGAAGGCAGAGGGCCCGGAGTTCGACACGACTGATGAGAAACTCGATGACGTCGCGGAAGTCGTTGTCGCTGAAGAGGACGCGGAAGACGAGGCTGCTGAGACCAGCGGGACGACGCTCACCGAGCCGTTGCCGACGGGCGCGATCGTTCTCAAGGCAGGCGATGAAGAGGATGTCCCCGCTGTCACCACCGCGATTCCGGGTGCCACCGCAGACCCGGTGAAGGATTACCTGAAGCAGATCGGGAAGGTAGCTCTTCTCAACGCCGCGGAAGAGGTGGAGCTGGCTATGCGCATCGAAGCGGGCCTGTTCGCTGAGGAGAAGCTCGCTACTGAGAAGAACCTGCCAAAGAAGCTTGAACGTGAGTTGAAGTGGGTCGCGCGAGATGGCCAGCGGGCGAAGAGTCACCTGCTTGGTGCGAACCTGCGACTTGTCGTCTCGCTCGCGAAGCGTTACACGGGACGCGGCATGCAGTTCCTCGACCTGATTCAAGAGGGTAATCTGGGGCTTATCCGCGCGGTCGAGAAATTCGACTACACCAAGGGCTTTAAGTTCTCGACCTATGCAACCTGGTGGATCCGTCAGGCAATTACTCGTGCCATGGCAGACCAGGCGCGCACGATTCGCATCCCAGTACACATGGTCGAGGTCATCAACAAGTTGGCACGTGTGCAGCGTCAAATGTTGCAGGACCTGGGCCGCGAACCAACTCCAGAGGAATTGAGCCGCGAACTCGATATGACTCCTGAAAAAGTCATTGAGGTGCAGAAGTATGGCCGAGAGCCGATTTCTCTGCATACTCCGCTCGGCGAAGATGGCGACAGCGAGTTTGGTGATTTGATTGAAGACACTGAAGCCGTCGTTCCTGCCGACGCGGTCGGGTTCACCATGCTGCAGCAACAGTTGGAGCAGTTGCTCGACTCCCTCAGTGAGCGTGAGGCTGGGGTAATTCGCATGCGATTTGGCCTCGGCGACGGAATGCCGAAGACCTTAGATCAGATCGGTGACACCTTTGGTGTCACGCGAGAGCGCATTCGCCAGATCGAATCCAAGACAATGGCGAAGCTACGACACCCAAGTCGTAGCCAGCAACTTCGAGATTACCTCGAGTAAAAGGGAACATGAGAAAAGCCGGACTGAGAAGCCCGGCTTTTCTCATCTTGAGATGTCGCAATCGTGCTAAGCCTCGAGACGATGGGTCTCATCGTGCCAGACTTCGGCAATGGGGCGAAGCTTGCCTTCGTGCTTGCGTGCGTGATGGCCGCAGAAAAGTAACTCGCTGCCCCCGAGGACCGCGCGCACATACGCCTGTGCGCCGCAACTGTCACAGCGGTCGAGGCCAGTGATGGGGCGATCAGCGGCGACAGGAGCCTCAGCGCGATCTTGCTCAAGAGTCGACATGACTTCCTCCGCTCGTCGATTACTGGATGAATTGCTCCATCAAAGCACGTTTCCCTGCTGTTCATGCTGGGATTCGCGCGCGTTTCGCTGACCGCGTAGTGATCGAGAAGACTCATTTGGGCTTTCGCGGAGAGCCCAACCGATGCCGATACTGGCCTGTTCTAAGGTGAGGGGGGTCCAAGCGAAAGGAGACGCCGACATGGCAGACACGACCTATTCGGCACGTCATCTCACGGTACTCGAAGGCCTGGAAGCAGTTCGTAAACGTCCCGGAATGTACATCGGCACCACGGATTCTCGTGGGCTGATGCATTGCTTGTGGGAGATCATCGATAATTCAGTCGATGAGGCACTCGCCGGATATGGCACGCACATTGGAATTGTGTTGCATGCTGACGGGAGTGTCACGGTCCGCGACGAAGGGCGCGGGGTGCCAGTTGACATCGAACCCAAGAGTGGACTCGCCGGGGTTGAGCTTGTCTTTACGAAGCTGCATGCTGGTGGGAAATTCGGCGGCGGTGGCTACGCATCCTCGGGTGGACTGCACGGTGTCGGCGCTTCGGTCGTCAACGCCCTGTCGGCGCGACTCGATGTCGAGGTTGATCGCGATGGCAAGACATGGGCGATGTCGTTTCGACACGGGGAGCCCGGCGTGTTCGATGGGGACGGTCCAGAGAGCACGTTCACTCCGTTTCGAGAATCGTCTGAGCTTCGGGTCATCGGAAAGGTCCGGAAGGGGGTCACCGGCACGCGCGTTCGTTACTGGGCAGACCCGCAAATCTTTCTCCCCACTGCCAGGTTTGAGCCAGACTCCCTTCTTGCGCGGGCTCGTCAGACCGCATTTCTCGTGCCAGGCCTGGGTATCGAGATTCGCGACGAGCGGCCCGATGCGCTGTCCGAAGTCGGTGAGCCAACGATCCACCACTTCCAATACGATGGCGGCATCAGCGAGTTTGTCGACTACCTCGCAGTTGACGCTGCGCTTACCGAAACTTGGCGCCTGACAGATTCGGGAACCTTTACGGAAACAGTTCCCGTTGTCGATGAGTCGACCGGTGCGTTAGTTTCCCGCGAGGTGGAGCGACGGTGTGACGTTGACATCGCGTTGCGTTGGGGAACTGGCTACGACACTGAGGTGCAAAGTTTTGTGAACATCATCGCCACTCCGAAGGGTGGCACGCACCTCAGCGGCTTCGAACAAGGCCTCGTTCGGTTCTTCCGGAAGCAGATTGAGCTCAACGCCCGACGCTTGAAAGCTGGCAGCGACAAACCGGAGAAAGATGACATTCTTACCGGGCTCACCGCAGTGGTCACTGTGCGGGTACCAGAACCTCAGTTCGAGGGGCAGACCAAAGAGGTGCTAGGCACCGCGGCGGTGCGTCAAATTGTGACACGCGCGGTTACCAAGGGTCTCGAGGAAGTGTTCAACTCACCCAAAAAGCCTGTGCGCACGCAGGCGGGCGCTTTGCTCGAAAAGATGGTGTCAGAGATGAAGTCGCGGATCGCGCTGCGTGCTCAGCGTGACACCGCGCGCCGAAAGAGCACTCTCGAGAGCTCCTCACTGCCAGCGAAGCTGATTGACTGCCGATCCCGCGATGTCGAGGACACGGAACTCTTCATTGTTGAGGGCGACAGTGCGTTGGGCACGGCACGTCCCGCGCGCGATAGCGAATATCAGGCGTTGCTTCCCATACGTGGCAAGATCCTCAACGTGCAGAAGGCGTCTGTTGCGGAAATGCTGAACAACACGGAATGCAGCTCCATTATCAAGGTGATCGGTGCGGGTTCGGGTCGTGATTTTGATCTTGCGTCGGCAAGATACGGAAAAGTCATCCTGATGAGTGACGCGGATGTCGATGGCGCTCATATTCGCACCCTATTGCTGACGCTCTTTTTCAGATACATGCGCCCCCTGCTTGAGTCGGGCAGAGTGTTTGCTGCGGTCCCACCCCTGCACCGTGTGGTTGTACAGAACGCCGGTAGGAAGCCGAACGACGTTGTGTACACCTATAGCGAACTTGAGTTGCGCAATCTGCTCGCCGATTTACAACGTCGGGGCAAAAAGTACGTCGAGCCGATCCAGCGTTACAAGGGTCTGGGCGAAATGGATGCGGATCAGCTCGCGGAAACCACCATGGACCGAGAACATCGCACCCTCCGGCGGGTGCAGGTCTCTGACGCACATCGTGCCGCGCAAATTTTCGAGCTGCTTATGGGCAACGAGGTCGCCCCGCGCAAAGAGTTCATTGTCCAGAACGCCGACGATCTTGATCGCGAACGGATCGATGCCTAGCAGTTGACTCATTGTTGAGGTGGGCCGCGTCGTGGCGCCGCCCACCTCAACCCCGGATGCGCGTTAGGGCGCTGAACCTACGTAGACTGCGGCGCCGTCGATGGGTGTGCCGCTTCCGTCGCGCCTACCAAGCTCTGCGGGAAGCGACCTGGGTTCCCCGTCTGCTGAGAGCGCACGTGGCTCGTTGGTTCCGACCCAGGCACAAGCCAGCTGATCTTCGCCCTTGAGGAATCGTTGCGCGCGGACTCCGCCGGTGGCGCGGCCCTTCGCGGGGAATTCCGACCATTCCGAGATTTTCGCGGTGGCGACGTCGATACCCGGGAGGCTGAGTGAGCTGTCCGCGACGGTCACCACGCGCGCGCTGGCCGCATGCGGAAGCGCAGTCGCGAAGACGACGCGAGCACCGGCGCTAAGCTTCATGCCCGCCATTCCACCTGCAGAACGTCCCTGCGGGCGCACACTTGACGCGGCGAATCGCAGGAGCTGCGCGTCGCTTGCGACGGCCGCGAACTCCCAGTCGTCGGGCGCGGGAAAAGCTGCAATCACAACATCGCCGGGTTTCAATGACATCACTTCAAACTCGGTCTTTGACGGCAAGTCCTGCAGTACGACTCGCTTCACCGTTCCCTGCGCAGTAAAGAGCCCCAGAGGGATGGGGGAGTCCAGTTCAACCAGCGCAACGACGTGTCGACCAGCTTCCTGGATTCCGAGGTATGCAGTGAGCGGTACTCCGGCGGCGAAAGCGACGGCCGCGGAGGGTACTGACGGTAGGTCAACCGGGCTGAAACGATGAATCGTGCCGTCAGAGAGTACCGCACCGATTTCGCCGCGAACGGTCGACGCAACCGCTGAACGCACCGCACCATGCGCGTTCGGGCGCGGTGATCTGCCGAGATATTCGCTGGTCTCTGGCTGACGCTCAACTCGGAGTGCGCGGCCGGTCACCGAAAGCAACACTGTGCAGGGATCGTCCGCGAGCTGCAGAGCAGCGGTGTCGCCAGCGGATGCGCGATTGGGTCTCGCGACCGCGTCGGTGAGAACTGAACGCCTCGGGGTTCCGTACGCTTCCGCAACCGCGTCAAGTTCGTCTGAGACCACGCCCCGGAGTCGCCTCTCATCAGAGAGTATGCCTGTCAACTCCGCGATTTCTGCGTGCAGGCTATCTCGCTCTGCTTCAAGCTCGACTCGTGAGAACTTTGTGAGACGCCTGAGTCGCAACTCTAAAATGTACTCTGCTTGCAGTTCGCTCAAATCAAAGACCTGCATCAGCCTGCCGCGAGCGGTCTCAGCGTCATCGCTCGTGCGGATCAGCTGAATCACTTCGTCAATATCGAGAATTGCGACCAGCAGACCATCGACCAGGTGCAGACGCTCGCGACGCTTACGCAAACGGAACTCGCTACGGCGCTGCACTACTGAGATGCGGTGGTCAAGGAAGACACGAAGCAGCTCGCGCAAACCGAGTGTGCGCGGATGACCATCAACCAGGGCTACCGAATTAATGCTGAATGAGTCTTCGAGAGGTGTTTGACGATAGAGCTGCTCCAGCACGGCTTCCGGGTTGAATCCAGTCTTAAGAGAAATGACGAGCCTCAGGCCGTGTTTGCGATCTGTGTAGTCAGCGACATCGCTGATACCAAGAAGCTTCTTGTTTTCGACCCCCTGCTTGATCTTCTCGATGACGCGTTCCGGCCCGACAAGATATGGCAGTTCTGTGATCACTAGTCCGTTGCGTCGCGCCGTCAACTGCTCGATCTGCACCTTCGCGCGCGTGCGAAATGCGCCACGTCCTGTCCGATAGGCCTCAACGATCCCTTCTCTGCCGACGATGATGCCTCCGCCAGGAAGATCCGGACCAGGAATATGTGCCATCAGGGATTCGAGGCTTGCGTCTGGATGATGCAGCAGATGCTTGGCACCAGACACGACCTCTACCAGGTTGTGCGGTGCGAGGTTGGTTGCCATGCCCACGGCAATACCACTTGCGCCATTGACCAGTAGATTCGGTATGGCGGCTGGCAGCACCTCCGGTTGCATGATCTGGTTGTCGTAATTCGGTACAAAATCGACGACATCTTCATCAAGCGACTGGGTCATCGCAAGCGCTGCGCCAGCGAGACGTGCCTCTGTATAGCGTGATGCGGCGGGACCATCATCGAGCGAACCAAAGTTGCCATGCCCGTCTACGAGAGGCAAACGCATCGCGAAACCCTGTGCCATTCGCACGAGCGCGTCATAAATAGATGCGTCTCCGTGCGGGTGCAGTTTGCCCATCACCTCACCGACCACACGGGCGGACTTCACATGTCCCTTCTCCGGGCGCAGACCCATGTCGGTCATCATGAAGAGGATTCGTCGCTGCACGGGTTTGAGACCGTCGCGTGCGTCTGGGAGCGCCCGCGAGTAGATCACCGAGTAGGCATACTCGAGGAACGACGTCTCCATTTCGCTCGAGATGTCAATGTCTTCGATGCGCTCATCTGACAAGCTGACTGTGCGTTCACTCACTACTTACAACCCCTGTGTGGTTACGATGGAAATCATGCTACCGATCGCCACCGACAACGGTGCGAGGCTGGCCGCAATTCTTCCTACCGGACTTGCAGCACTCGCGCGCGGTCAGGGAAGTGACCCTGTTTCGATCCTGCATGCTGCGACCGGTCTGGATTCTCCAGAGCTCACGCAGGCCTTCGCTAGCGACTACTCGGCGATCCCAGCCCTGCGTTCGTTCGTGCTGATTGTTGTCGACGGACTGGGGTACTCGAACCTGCAAGCACGTGCCGGGCACGCGCGTGCCCTTGCGGGGCTGCGCCCCCGCAGAATTGATACCGTCATTCCCTCCACCACAGGCGCAGCCCTCACCACGCTGATGACCGGCCGTCTGCCGGGTGTGCATGGACTGATTGGGTATCGGATCCGGCATCCGCGGCTGGGTTTGCTCTCGACTCTGAAAGATTGGTCTGCGATCGCGGATCCATCCAATTGGCAACGTTCTCAGTCTCTCCTCGAGCTCGCCGAACGGCTCTCCGTGAGAGCCGTCGCGATTGGTCGACCTGCGCACGCTTCAAGCGGACTCACCCAGGCAATCCTCAGTGGTGCGGAGTTTCACGGTGCGGTCACGATCGCTGAGCGCTTTGGGTTGGCTTCGCGCACCCTGCGAGATCGAGAACCTACCCTCGCCTACGTCTACGTCGACGAGCTCGACAAAGCGGGTCACGCCGAAGGATGGGGCAGCGCGTTGTGGCTGCGGCGCCTGGAACAGTTTGACGCGGCTCTGAGTGATTTCCTGCGAACCCTCCCGGGAGATGTGGGAGTTGTGGTGACTGCTGATCACGGCATTATCGATGTCCCCGCTGACCGTAGGGTCAAGCTTGACCACCCAGGCGATCTGCTCGCGGGGGTGGAGATGATCGGGGGAGAGCCGCGAATGCGTTCCCTGTATCTCGACCCACAGGCTGATCCTGTGACTGTGCAGCAGAAATTCACCACTGCGCTGGGCAAGCGCGCATGGGTCGGCTCTCGCGAAGAGGCTATTGCTGGGAACTGGTTCGGCGTGACGTCCCCGGAAGTGGCGCACAGGCTCGGTGACATTCTGTTGGCAGCCCGGGGGAGTTACGCGTTTATGCTGAAGACAGATACTCAGACCGCGCGCGAGATGATCGGACAGCATGGCGGCATCAGTGATGACGAACGCGGGGTACCGCTTGCCCTTGCCGGCGCGTTGAGTGGATCGGGTTTCGCGTCCGCAATCTCACGTCTTTCCTCTGTGATGCTCACCGGCGACTGACGGACACGGTTTACAGAGGATCTTCTTCGCTGCGCGTACCAAACAAGATGTCGTCCCAGCTTGGGATCGACGCGCGACCCTTGACACGACGGCCCTTCTCTCCGCTTCCGGAAGGCTGTGTCACAGATCGCTCTGGCTCGTCAGCGAGAGGTGTCGAGGCGCCCTGCACCGGTTGCTCATCTGCGCGCGGGAGCACTTCAGACGGCTGAAACGGTGAGACAGGCAGAGAAGATTCCGTTGCCGCCTCTCGTTCACCGCGGCGGCGACGCAATGCATCGAGTAGGTCAGCAGTCTGCCCGAGGTCTGGGAGCTCGGGTTCGGGGCTATTGATTGCTCGCTGATCGATTTCCCGACGTCGAGCAAACTCTGCTCCTGGATCAACAATTGGCAGCGTATCAACGACCGCCTGATGTCCGTCAGCCCGAGCGTCATCGTCAGAGGCGCTGGGATCTGCTGTTTCCTCTCCCGCAGCTTCAATGCCATCCGCGAGTCCAGCCGTCAGTGACTCCGGATCAAAGGCTCCGGAGTCGAAACGCTCGCGTGCGGGCTGTGCATCTACCGCCCGCAGCTTCGGGATTAAGCGATCGCCGACCTCTCCCTGCTGGGAGAGGGTGACCGCGTCCGGTGAGAGTGGCGACAGGATACTCTTCCGGTGCTCGAAAGACCACACGGCATGATGCGCAACTTCATAGGAAAAGAAGTCGAGACCGATCATCCACCCGGCGTCTTCGTCCTTCCAAGATCGCCAAGCAATCTCGGACGCACCCAATGAGATCAGCCGCTCCGCAATGACCTCGCCGAACTTCTCCTCGGCGTCCTCGTTTGGACTGGTGCGCACCGGCACTGCTTGTGCGGATGACAGGATGAATCTTCGCTCAGCGAGGACTGGTTCCTCGTAACGCTCAATGTCAGCCTCAGCCGCGCCGGTGATTTCCGCAATCTCCTCACGGTTCTTGCCGGCACGCACCAACGCCTGTATCTCTCGGGGACTGACGCGCGGTGTGTCGCGCCCGCGACGGGTGAAATGTTTAAACTCAGAGAGCAGCGTATCGTCGACGATGAGTCGGTATTCGACGCCGCTATCGCTCGCGACGATCAAGGATTCCTCCTCGCGTCGCACTACGCGCAGTTCCTCCATTTGTACTTTCCTCCCGTGATTGCACACTAGGTTGGCATGCCAATCGCGCTCAGGGCGTCATTGAAGCGGCGGGTACGAAAATCAAGCGGTGTCGCGAACCGTTGGGTGTCGAGTTTGCATCGGGCAATGGTTGTGGTGCAAACTATGCCCGCCGAATGGATTCATCCGAACCTACAGACAGGGAACGCTGCACAGCATGGCCACCGACTACGATGCCCCCCGCAAGAGCGACGAAGAAACCGACTCAATCGAGGCGTTGAAAGAGCGAGTACCCGCTAAGGGCGCATCCGCAATCGATTCGGAGGATGCCGACAACCCTGGCTTTGAACTCGCAGGGGCGGACCTCTCTGATATTGAGCTCGATGTGGTGGTCCTGCCGCAGCAGGAAGATGAATTCACCTGTGTCGACTGTTTCCTGGTGCGTCATCGCTCACAGATGGCACACCAGTCCGATCTCGGACCGGTGTGCGCGGAGTGTGCTTCGTAGAGTTCAGCTGCTCTGCTCTGGGGTAGCGGCCGTCTCTTGCAGAGCCCGCAAGAGATCCTGAGGTTTCCGAGTGGTGATGATCCACTGCGGCGTTGGATCTTGCGGGTCGAGCACGCTGAGACGCACCCCGCTGTGAATGTACCCACGAACGAGCAGAAAACTGCGAGCATCAAGCCCGGGGCCGAGCGCCAAACGCAGCGCCTCACGATCGAGTGCCTCGGCGGAACCGAGCATGCGCACCGGGATGTGAGCCGAGCCGGCACGCAAGGTACCGTTCCGAACCTCGACGGTCGGGGCCATCAAAAACAGGGACGCGACGATCACCACATAGAGCCCAATCGCGACCGGGAGCGCCCATGTACCGCTCAACGGCGTGACCGTCAGCATGACGGCGGGAATCAGCAGCAGCAATGCCGTGTACAGCCCGATGCCCGGCGCTAAACGCTCCCGAAACTCCTTGGTAGTGGGCAGCACGGATTTCGCAGGGGGAGTGTCGGATAATGCCATGCTCCCATTATCCTCGTGATGCATGCCACTGAAGCTGAGCGAGGTCTCGACCTGCACGATCATCGCGACGGTGCTGCGCTTTCGTGCAGGCTTCCGCTAGCCTGACTGGGTGACAGATGTCGTAGAACTCCCTACAATTGCTCAACTCGAGCAGCTTCCAACCTACGCGCAACCCGGTGACGCTGGTGCTGATCTTCGTGCAGCAGAATCGTTGGTTATTCCGCCCGGCGGGCGAGCGCTGGTGCCTACCGGACTCAGATTCGCTCTGCCGGCAGGGTACGTCGCATTCGTGGTTCCGCGAAGCGGCCTTGCGGTCAAGCACGGTATCACGGTGCTCAATGCACCGGGAACTATCGATGCAGGGTATCGGGGTGAGATCATGGTCCCGTTGCTCAACACGGATCAGCAGCAAGCATTTGCGATTGAGCCTGGCGACCGGATCGCGCAGCTGATCGTGATGCCGGTATCTCGCGCGGTCTTCGTGCCGGTGTCGGAGCTCCCAGAGAGTGAGCGGGGCGCTGGTGGTTTTGGATCCACCGGGGTGCGTGACACGCCCGCAGAGTGAGCGCAGGGCTTCCATGTGCATCAAGGGTTTCAAATAGGAGAGAATTCAGGATATGAGCGACAACACACCAGAGACAGCCGACGCACTTGAGCTGCATGCTGCCGGTGAAGCCGAAGCCTCCGCAATCGATGAAAGCAAATCGGCGCCCGAGGACCGCGAGAGCGCCGGTCCATTTGATGTCACTGAAGTGCCTGCGATGCGTCCGTACGTCGATCTTGGCGCAATTAAGGTTGCCCCGCGTGAGGGTTTGCAGATGCGTCTGGAAGTAGAAGAACGCACGAAACGCATCGTGGCAGTCACCCTGGAGTATGCGGAATCAGTGCTGCAGGTGCAGGCTTTTTCGGCTCCGAAATCGAGCGGCCTGTGGCATCGTGTTCGCCATGAGATTGCCCAGCAATTCGCTAGCCAGGGTGCCCCCGTCCGCATTGATGAAGGGCCGCTCGGTCCGGAGCTCGTCACGCAGACTGCGGTTCCGGCGGAACAGGGGGGCGGAGCGCGTGACGTGCGGTTCTTTGCCGTCGACGGTCCGCGGTGGATGCTGCGTGGCGTCCTGATGGGGAAAGGGGCGAGTGACCCGGTCGCTCGCGAGCGCGCATTTGATGTGTTTCGTGAGATGGTCGTGGTGCGCGGAGACCTGCCGATGCCCCCCAGTGAATTGCTTCCGCTCAAAGTGCCAGCTGGCGTGTCGCAGGAGTCGGCGAGCCCCGCGCAACGAGCCTGATGTCAATCGGCGAACGACCGGAAAAGGTCCCCGCAGAGAATTCAGGTCGCACACCTCTCGGCGGAGGCTTGGGCCGCGCAGTAAAATCTGGTGCATCCGGTGAGGCAGTCTCTGTGCGCGGCGTTATTGATGCTATCGGTGGCGTGCGGGGCATTCTCGAGTCACTCATCCCCTCGCTGGTCTACCTGATTGGCTTTGTTGCGACGCAGGACGCGCGCGTAGCCGTGATTGCGCCGATCATCATTGCGGTTGCTGCCGTCGCTGCGAGACTGATGGTGCGTCAGCCTCTGTCTGCGGCGCTGTCCGGCTTCGCGGGAGTGCTCGTCTGCGTGGCAGCGACTCTGTTCACCGGGCGCGGTGAAGATTTCTTCCTCCCGGGGTTTTGGATTAACGGCGCGTGGTTGCTTGCACACACGGTGTCGCTCCTGATTGGCTGGCCACTGATCGGATTGCTCCTCGGATTCCTGCGTGGATCATTGTCTGAGTGGCGCCGAATTCCGCTGCTGCGACGTGCAGCCGCTGTGTGTACGGTGTTGTGGATCCTGGTTTTTTTCGCGCGACTCGCCGTGCAGGTACCTCTCTATCTGGCGGCGAATGCAGGGGATGCCGGTGCGGTGGAAGCCCTCGGAATTGCACGGTTGGTGATGGGAGTTCCGCTGTTTGCAGTGGCGGTGCTCTTCACCTGGTTGGTGCTGAGCCGCGTGAGCGCGGTGGCTGCTGGACTCGATGCGGCGGCAGTCGCAGCTGCGGGTGCCGCGGGCCCTACATCATCCCCATCGCAATCATCGGATGAATGACGCGCCACGCGCAGCTAATGGCATCGCAGCCGAATTGAAAAACCCGTGTAGAATTGTCTCGACGTCGAGATAAATTCGAATGGAGAAGTGATGGCATCACTCAATAGCTTTGGCGCTCAACGCAGTCTGGCGGTTGGCGACAAGCAGTATCAGATCTTCGGGATCGATGCAGTGCCCGGGCACGAGCGTCTTCCCTACAGCTTGAAGGTGTTGCTCGAGAACCTTCTGCGCACCGAAGATGGTGCAAACGTGACCCGTGCGCACATCGAAGCACTCGGGAACTGGGATCCTAACGCAGAGCCGGATACGGAGATTCAGTTCACCCCTGCACGAGTGATCATGCAGGACTTCACCGGTGTGCCCTGTGTCGTGGATCTCGCGACCATGCGTGAGGCAGTGGTTGAGCTCGGTGGCGATGCGAACCAAATCAACCCGCTGGCACCCGCGGAGTTGGTGATTGACCACTCGGTCATCTCCGACGTCTACGGCACTGCTGGAGCCGCGGCCAAGAACGTCGAAATTGAATATCAGCGCAACGGCGAGCGTTACCAGTTCCTCCGCTGGGGTCAGGGTGCGTTCGACGAGTTCAAGGTTGTTCCCCCGGGAACCGGCATTGTGCACCAGGTCAACATTGAGTACCTTGCTCGAGTGACCTTCACCCGTGAGGTCGATGGCGTGCTGCAGGCATACCCCGACACCTGCGTGGGTACCGACTCGCACACCACCATGGAAAACGGTCTGGGCGTGCTGGGCTGGGGTGTCGGTGGTATCGAGGCTGAGGCTGCGATGCTTGGTCAGCCAATTTCGATGCTGATTCCGCGTGTGGTTGGCTTCAAGCTTTCGGGTCAGATCCCCGCGGGTGTCACTGCGACTGACGTGGTGCTGACCATCACTCAGATGCTGCGTCAGCACGGTGTGGTGGGCAAATTCGTCGAGTTCTACGGTGAGGGCGTGAGCTCGGTTCCGCTCGCAAACCGTGCGACGATCGGTAACATGAGCCCTGAATTTGGCTCGACTGCCGCGATGTTCCCGGTTGACGACGTCACGTTAGACTATCTCCGGCTCACCGGTCGCACGGAAGAGCAGATCGCTCTGATTCAGGCTTACACTCAGGCGCAAGGCATGTGGCACGACCCTGCCAAGGAGCCGGTGTTCAGTGAGTACCTTGAGCTTGATCTCAGCACGGTGGTGTCCTCAATCGCCGGTCCTAAGCGTCCACAAGATCGCATTGAACTGTCTCAGTCGAAGGCACAGTTCGAGCAGGACTTGAAGAACTACGCCCAGGCCGCAAACCCTGCGAAGGTCAAGGATGCGCAGGGCAACGAATTCACCATTGATCATGGTGCAGTCACTTTGGCTTCAATCACCTCCTGCACAAACACCTCGAATCCATCGGTCATGCTCGCGGCGGGCGTGCTTGCCCGCAATGCAGTCGCGAAGGGTCTTCGCGCGAAGCCTTGGGTGAAGACCACACTGGCGCCAGGCTCCAAGGTCGTGACTGACTACTACGAGAAGTCAGGCCTGAAGTCGGATCTCGAGGAGCTTGGTTTCTACACGGTTGGTTACGGCTGCGTGACCTGCATCGGCAACTCAGGTCCGTTGAACGAGGAAATCTCGCAGGCGGTCAATGAGCATGATCTTGCAGTCACTGCTGTGTTGTCGGGTAATCGCAACTTCGAGGGTCGTATTAACCCCGATATCAAGATGAACTACCTCGCGAGCCCTCCGCTGGTCATTGCTTACTCGCTGGCTGGCACGATGGATTTCGATTTCGAAACTCAGGCCCTGGGGCAAGACACAGATGGCAACGATGTCTTCCTGCGCGATATCTGGCCCGATCCGATTGAAGTGCAGAAGATCGCTGATGCTTCGATTGACTCCGAGATGTTTAAGTCGAAGTACGCCACCGTGTTTGACGGTGATGAACACTGGACCTCGTTGCCCACCCCCGATGGAAACACCTTCGCGTGGGATGAGAAGTCAACGTATGTGCGGAAGGCTCCCTACTTCGACGGCATGTCGTTGACTCCCGCACCCGTCACCGACATCACCGGTGCTCGTGTGCTGGCGAAGCTGGGCGACTCAGTGACTACTGACCACATCAGCCCCGCGGGTAGCTTCAAGGCTGAGACCCCCGCTGGTCAGTACCTGATCGCGAATGGGATCGCCCCGAAGGATTTCAACACCTACGGATCTCGTCGCGGTAACCACGAGGTCATGATTCGCGGGACCTTTGCGAACATTCGTCTGCGGAACCAGCTGCTTGACGGCGTCGAAGGTGGTTTCACTCGCGATTTCACCCAGGAAGGCGGGCCGCAGTCGTACATCTACGATGCTTCGCAGAACTACCAGGCCGCAGGGATTCCGCTCGTCGTGCTGGGCGGGAAGGAGTACGGCTCTGGATCGTCCCGTGACTGGGCCGCCAAGGGCACGAGTCTGCTGGGCGTGAAGGCGGTCATCGCCGAGAGCTTCGAGCGCATTCACCGTTCGAATCTGATCGGTATGGGCGTGCTGCCACTGCAGTTTCCTGCTGGCCAGAGTGCGAATGATCTGGGCCTCGATGGTACTGAGGTGTTCGATATTCAGGGTGTGACTCAGCTCAATGACGGGGTGACGCCGAAGACTGTGCGTGTCATTGCACGTCACGAGAATGGTTCGACCACCGAGTTTGATGCAGTGGTGCGTATCGACACACCCGGTGAGGCTGACTACTACCGAAACGGTGGAATTCTGCAGTACGTGCTGCGTTCCCTGGTGTAAGTCAACTGAGCAACGAGTGTGGGCTCGGACGCATTGCGCCTCCGAGCCCACACTTGTTTTCTTTGTGACAGCTGAGGGTGTGTGGAGAATCCCAGAATTCCGCCTCGATAGAATGGGCTGATCCTGGGGGTTGGCCCAGGTGTGGGGTGGAGGTACTGGGTGGCAATCCTTGATCGGGTGAACGGCCCGCGCGATCTCGACGCGCTGACCTCGAGAGAATTGGAGAGCTTGGCGGCAGAGATTCGTGAGTTCCTGATCGCAGAAGTCGCGAAGACCGGCGGGCATTTGGGTCCTAACCTTGGTGTTGTAGAGCTCACCATTGCCTTGCATCGTGTCTTCGAATCCCCGCACGACCCGATCATCTGGGACACCGGTCACCAAAGCTACGTCCATAAGATACTGACAGGTCGGAAAGACTTCTCTCGGTTGCGCCAACGCGGCGGCCTCGCCGGTTACCCGCAGCGGGCAGAGTCCGAACACGACATCGTCGAGAGTTCGCACGCGTCGAGCTCGCTGAGCTGGGCTGATGGGATCTCACGATCCTTCTCGCGAACGGGCCAGGCAGACCGTCATGTCGTCGCCGTTGTCGGTGACGGCGCACTGACCGGTGGCATGACCTGGGAAGCGTTGAACAACATCACCGATGACAACTCACGCAACCTCATCATCGTTATGAACGACAACGGACGCTCCTACGCCCCAACGATCGGTGGCATGGCGAGATTCCTCAATTCGATTCGCACGAGCGGCAGCTACCGTGATTTGCAGGAAGGCAGCGAGCGTTTGTTTTCTGCTTTCGGGGCACCCGGCAGGACCGTCTATCGCGCGGCGCGCGGCGCTATGCGCGGTTTGGTGAGTCGCGCGAGTAACAATCAAGACCTCTACTCGAATCTCGATATTAAGTACGTCGGTCCGGTGCATGGTCACAACCTGCCGGCCCTCGAGGAAGCTCTCCGACAGGCGAAGGGCTACGGCCGACCGACTCTGGTGCACGTCATTACTGAGAAGGGTCGGGGCTACGCGCCGGCCGAGAATGATGTGGCAGATCAGTTCCACGCAATCGGAAAGATCGACCCGGAGACGGGTGAGTCGCTGCAACACGGTGCAGCGCAGAGTTTCACCGGCGTTTTTGGTGAGCACATTGTCGAACTGGCTCGGGAAAACCCGCGCGTTGTTGCTATTACCGCTGCCATGCTCGCACCGACAGGCCTTGACGCATTTGCCGAGGCATTCCCAGATCGGGTGTACGACGTCGGGATCGCTGAACAGCATGCCGTGACAACAGCAGCTGGGCTTGCCTACGGTGGTTTGCATCCTGTGGTTGCGGTGTATGCCACGTTCATGAATCGGGCGTTTGATCAGCTCCTGATGGACGTGGCTCTCCATCGCGCGGGCGTCACCTTCGTGCTTGATCGTGCCGGTATCACCGGCCCCGATGGCGCCAGCCACAATGGCGTTTGGGATTTGGCGACGCTCCAGGTGATCCCGGGGATCCGCATCGCCGCCCCACGTGATGAGAACACGCTCCGTGAACTGCTTGACGAGGCTGTGGCGATCGATGATGGTCCAACCGTCATCCGCTACCCAAAGGGAAGTGTTGGAGATCCGCTGCCAGCCATCGAGAGACTCAGCGACGGGGTTGACCTGCTCTTCCATTCCCCGGCTGGTCATGCAAATGACGGACGAGGCATTTCCGGGGATGTACTGTTCGTCGGAGTCGGCCCGATGTCCCGAATTGCTGTCCGTGCTGCCGAGTTGCTGGCAGAACAGGGGATCTCGGCAAGTGTGGTTGATCCTCGCTGGGTGGTCCCGGTTCCCGATGCAGTCGTCGATTCTGCGCGTGCACATCGGCTGGTGGTCTCAGTCGAAGACGGCATCCGTGTGGGAGGTATCGGCACACGTATCCGACAGGCACTGCGTGATGCGGGTGTGGACACCGCGGTGACTGAGATCGGTACCCCACCCGAGTTTCTTGAGCACGCCAGCCGTGACGAACTCTTGTTCGATGCTGGAATCACCTCGGAGCAACTCGCTGCGAGTGTCGCTGAACATGTCCGCGGAACCCGCATACCTGTTGCGAAACCTGAGCTCAGCGCAAACTCGCTGTGAGCCCACACGCACGGTGGCCCGGTTACCAATGGAAGACCGGGCCACCGTATTGGTAGTCACCGTTACGAGGTGACCCCGGCGATTCGCGGGCTGTGGAAGGTGCCACCGAAGGTTCGCTCGCTCGCGCCCACTCGGTCAAGGTAGGGCGTTGCCCCGCCTGCCTGGAAGGGCCATCCAGCACCGAGAATCAGACACAGATCGATGTCCTCTGCCGCAGCGACGACCCCCTCGTCCAGCATCAGCTTAATTTCTCGAGCAAGTTCGTCTTCCACACGGGTGAGGATTTCTGCTCCGGACACTGGAGAATTGCCGAGTTGCAGCGCTTTCTTTGCCTCACGTGACAGGTCTTCCACCTTACCGTGCTTGGACTTGACGAGGGCATCGCCGAGTTCTGCCATCTTGTGGAGGTTTTCGGACGCGTAGAAGCGCTCTGGGAACGCGCCCACCATCGTGTCCTGCACATGCGCGGCTACCTTCCAGCCGACTAGATCGATGAGCTCAAACGGTCCCATCGGAAGGCCAATCGAGTCGAGAGCGTGCTCCACCACGGGAAGCGGAGTTCCCGCGTCGAGGGCTCGCGCGGCTTCACCCATGACCTTCGCGAGTAATCGGTTCACCACGAATCCGGGACGATCGGCTGTGATGACAGCGCTCTTGCCCAATTGACGGGCGACATCCATCGCAGTCGCAAGCGACGCGTCACTCGTGCTCGGAACTTTGACAACCTCAACCAGGGGCATGACAGCCACCGGATTAAAGAAGTGGAAGCCCAGTAAGCGTTCGGGATGCGCGAGGTTTTCGCCGATCTCTTCTACGGACAGCGATGAGGTGTTCGTGGCCAGAATGGCAGACGCGCTGATGATTGGCTCAATCTCGGCGAACACTTGCTGTTTCACGCTGAGCTCTTCGAACACGGCCTCAATCACCCAGTCGCAATCGGCGTACTGCGACTTATCCGTGGTGCCATGTACAAGCCCGCGAATGTGATTCGCATCGTCGAGGGACAGTCGACCCTTCTCCAACATCTTGTCGATCTCGCCGTGAATGTATGCCAGGCCCTTGTCGACACGTGCCTGATCGATGTCGGTGATGAGTACCGGAACTCGGAGTTTTCGGGCAAATAGCAGAGCGAACTGGCTCGCCATCAGACCTGCCCCAATGACTCCGACCTTCTGCACACGCTGTGCGAGCTTTCGGTCAGGAGCACCGGCGGGCCGCTTCGCGCGTTTCTGCACCAGGTCAAAGGCGTAGATCGAGGCGTGAAACTGATCACCGGAAATCAGCGCAGTGAGTGCCTCGTCCTCCCGCTCAAACCCACGCGCAATGTCGTTGTCCTTTGCAGCAGCTAGCAGATCAAGTGCGAGGTAGGGCGCGCGGGCAGCGGTGCCGATTCGTGCGTGTAATGTGTCCCTGGCGATCTTGATAGCCGCGGACCATTTGATGAGCCGTTCTGTCTTGCCAGGTACATGGGGACGATCTACTCGCACCCGCCCGCTGAGAACTCCATCAGCCCAGGCGACTGACTGCTCAAGGAAACTCGCCGCACCGAACATGACGTCGAACAGGCCCGCATCGAGTGCCTGCTGCGGCTTCAACATGCGGTTGTTCTTCAGTGGGTTCGAGATGATGATCTCGATGGCTTTCTCAATGCCGATGAGGTTGGGTACCAGTGTCGCCCCGCCCCATCCTGGAATGAGACCCAGGAAGACCTCAGGAAATGCGAGTGCGGCGGTGGAGGCGTCGAGGGTGCGGTAGTTGCAGTTGAGCGCGATCTCCATCGCGCCACCGAGTGCCAAGCCATTGACAAACGCAAAACTCGGTACTCCGAGGTTCTGCAGCTTCCCCAACACGTGATGCCCATACTGAGCCATCAAGCGTGCGTTCTGCTCATTTGCGAGCGTTGACACTTTCGAGAGATCTGCTCCTGCGGCGAAAATGAAAGGCTTTCCCGTGAGCGCGACGGCACGAATCTCCCCGTGACGTGCGCGCGCGGCCTGTGCCTCTAAAACCTCGTTGAGCTCTTGCAAGGTGAGCGGGCCCAGAGTGTTGGGCCGTGTGTGATCCGCACCATTGTCGAGAGTAATGAGGGCCATTGTTCCCCCAGAGGGGAGCGCGACGTCGCGCACAAGGCTGTGCGTGACTACTTCGCCCGCCGCCGCCTCAATGAGCGGAGTGAAATCGATGCTTGAGTAATCGGTCATCGCGAGTTACTTGCCCTTCTTGCCGTCAAAGTGGGGATTTTCCCAAATCATGCTGCCGCCCTGTCCAAGACCCACGCACATTGCGGTGAGCCCGTAACGCACGTCTGGTCGCTGCTCGAATTGCCGCGCCAATTGGATCATGAGCCGCACACCAGATGCAGCCAGGGGGTGCCCCACGGCAATCGCGCCACCCCAGGGGTTGACCCGCGGATCATCATCAGCGATGCCGAAGTGATCAGTGAAGGAAAGCACCTGCACTGCAAATGCCTCGTTCAGTTCGAACAGACCAATGTCCGCAATCGTGAGACCAGCACGCCGCAGGGCCTTCTCGGTGGATGGGATCGGTCCGATGCCCATCACCTCCGGCTGCACCCCGGCGAATGCATATCCCACCAATCGCATTTTGGCTGACAGTCCGAGCTCACGAGCGGTATCGCCGCCAGCCAGGAGAGACATGGTGGCTCCGTCAGTCAACGGGGAGGCGTTGCCAGCCGTAACTTTCCCGTGTGGACGGAACGGGGTGCGCAGAGTTGCCAAGTCTTCCATGGTGGTCAGTGGGCGACGGCCCTCATCTTCGGTGGCGAGGCCCCACCCGGTCTCGCTACGAGTCGCGACCGGAACGAGATCGGGTTGGATGTCTCCGCGATCGTAGGCAGCCTGGACCTTGTGCTGACTCAGCATTCCAAAACGATCAGCTCGTTCCTTCGTGAGATTTGGGAAACGATCATGCAGGCGTTCCGCAGTAATGCCCATATTGAGCGCATCTGGACTCACGAGCTTCTCGGCAACGAAACGGGGGTTGGGGTCTGCATCGAGACCGATCGGATGGCGTCCCATGTGCTCAACCCCGCCGGCAATCGCGAGATCGTATTGTCCGGAACCGATGGCGGATCCCATCATGGCGGTGACGGTCATGGCGCCTGCACACATTCGATCGAGCGCGTAGCCAGGCACGGTGACCGGAAGTCCCGCCAGCATCGCGACAGTGCGACCGAGTGTCAGACCTTGATCTCCCTGTTGCGTGGTTGCGGCGATGCCCACATCGTCAATGCGTTCAACGGGGAGATTCGGGTTGCGATCTACCAGGCCCTGTAGAGCCTTGACCGCGAGGTCATCGGCTCGCGTGCCCCAGTACATGCCCTTTTCGCCGGCGCGTCCGAAGGGGGTGCGCACCCCGTCAACGAACACGACTTCTCTCATTGTGGCCACTGTGCCTCCATCGACTGGGTTTATTGCCTCGGTCTCCATCTTAGGAACTCAGTCTCACATCCGTGGTGGGACGTGCAGAATTGACGCTTTCCGGTGTGTCAATTCAGGGGAAACTGGCGAGACTCTACAAAAGCACGGGTGATGATTGGTGCGGTAAGCACACATTGCCAATCGCGAGCGCCGAGTTGCTGAAGCCGTTCCGCGATTGCGTCCGCGGTGGGCTCTTGTGGGGGTTCCCAGGCGAGGCGGCGCAAGATTTCTGGGGTAAGCAGATTCTCAACTGGCATGCGCAAGCGGATCGCTTCAGCAGTGACCGCATCGCGCGCGAATGTGAGCCGCGCAGCAGCTTCCGGATAGCGCTGCGGCCAGTTTCTATGATGCGGCATGCTGTCGCGCAGTCGAGGAGCCGGACCCGGCAGATCTTCTGTGGTCTTCCCGCGCAAGATGGCACGCCACCAACGGTCCAGTTCGGTTCGACTTGCTCGACCTTTGAAATCCTTGTTGCTCGCGAGGTGGCCAGCGGATCTCGGGTTTGCTGCCGCAGCAATAATCAGTGAAGCGTCGGGGAGGAGCCGTCCTGGCGCCACGTCTTGTGCGCGGGCAAGTTCGTCGCGAGCGATCCACAGCTCTCGGGCAATTGCGAGCTCACGCGGAGTGCGCAATCGCGTGCCGCCAGCAAGCTTGCGCCAGGGTTCGCTGGGAGGAGCCTTTTGTGGTTTCTGTAGCACAGCAGCAAACTCCTGCTCGGCATATGCCGTCTTGCCCTGCGCAGCCAACTCCTGTGCGACGAGCTCACGAAGGTCAGGGAGAAGCGCGACATCTAGCGCGGCGTATTCCAACCATGCTTCGGGGAGCGGTCGAGTTGACCAATCAGCGGCGGAGTGAGCTTTGTGGAGACGGATTCCGAGGAGCTGTTCAACGATTGCGCCAAGACCGACTCGCTCAAATCCGAGGAGCCGAGAGGCGAGTTCTGTGTCGAACAGACGCTCTGGGACGAGGCCAAGTTCCTCGAGACACGCCAGATCCTGGCTCGCAGCATGCAGGATCCACTCTTCTCCGCGGAGCGCGTCTGCGAGGGGTTCGAATGAGTCAAGTGATACTGGATCGAACAGGAACGTGCCCGCGCCATGACGATGCACTTGCACCAGATATGCTTCGGATCCGTAACGGAATCCTGAAGCTCGTTCAGCGTCAATGCCGACCGGGCCGCGCCCCCCTGCGATTTCCTCGGCGGCACTCTCGAGGCTCGACAGGTCAGTGACCAACGACCAGCTGGTATCGAGTTCAGATTGTTCGACCACGCTCACCCACCACGTCGGCTACTGCGTGCTCCGCGGTGGGCGCGCAGTGAAGCCACGCCCTCTTGCTGCGGCAGTCCCGCGAGCAGACACAACAATTCGCTCCATGCCTCAGCATGGGGCGCAAAATCACTGCCAATCGGGGTCCAGGAAGCACGAATCTCAATCTGTGCGGTGTCGTGCTGATCCGCGAGCGTGCCAAAGCCGGTCGAAAGCGTCTTGGTTGCGGTGCCGGAGGCAAAGGTGTATCTCGCATCGCGAGAGTCGAGCGCGTCCATGAGCCACGACCAAGCGACATCAGCGATGAACGGGTCAACACCGATTTCGATTTCCAGCGGTGCTTGCGCGAAACACACAATCCTGAACGGTCCGCCCCAGTCTTCGCTCGAGGAGGGGTCGTGCATCAGTACGAGACGACCGGTTCCGTATGGAGACTCTCCGGAGTGGCTCGCCGGGTCTGTTTGTCCGTGCACAACACCCGCAGCAAACGCAATCGATCTTGGGGCGATATGTTCTGGTGCAGAGATCTCTCGCACCTGCAGCTCAGATCGAAATGTGGCGCCCCGCAATTGGGCCGAAGCGGAGTCGAATGCCGCCCCATCGCCGAAGTCATGTGCCCTCACACTCGGAACACTAGAGTTTGTGATGTAACAGGGGCGGATGCCACGCCGCTTCGCCGGGCATTTCCTGCCCTGCATGTGCGTCGTACACGCGGGATTTGGATCCACGGCTCGGTCGCACACCCGACAGAAGGACCAGGATGGCTCGATCAGCTGGGAGATGCTTCTTGCGCAGTGTTGCTGCAGTTGTGATGTTTTGTGTAGGGGTCTGTAGTTTGCTGGCCACCATCGGAACCGTCTTTGCTCGGCGAATCTTGACACCGGCTGCCCCGGATGCGCAGGTCAGAGTCTGGTCACTGGAGCAACGACGCAGAGAGAACACGTCCGAGCTTCGAGTGTGGCTTTCTGGCCCTGACGCCGAGTTGCCCGGCAGATACTCCTTCCTCTTCGAAGACGGGGCTGGACATGCGCGTCTGGGACCGGTCATCGATCGCCTCCGAATGCGCGGAGTGGACCGGGTTGCACGTGTGGTTGAGACTGTTGATCGCGGCCGTCTTCGTGAGGGAGTAACCGGTCGGATCACCGGATGGTGGTACGTGGATCCGCGCGAGCTCGGATCGCCGGCGGAGCGGATTTCGTTCCCCATGCAGAACGGTCATAGCTGGGCCTGGCTTGTGCGCCCGCGGAAAGTCATTCCAGGACATTGGGCCATACATGTGCACGGACGTGGCGCGCATCCCGAGGAGACGCTCCGCGGTCTGGGGGTGTGCAATCGCCTCGGCCTCACCAGTCTGGTGATTTCCTACCGAAACGATCCCGGCGCTCCCGCGGGTGCGCATGGGCGATACGGTCTCGGTCTGGCTGAACGTTACGATGTCGACGCCGCAATTGCCTGGGCGAGATCTCACGGAGCTGAACACGTCACGCTGTTCGGGTGGTCGATGGGTGGAACGACCGTGTTGCTGACTGCGACACGCGGGGAACATCGTGAGTGCATTAATGGGCTAATACTAGATTCCCCGGGTGTGGACTGGCGAGGCATCCTCCTGCGGCAGGGGCAACTTGCGAATGTGCCGCGTGTGGCAGCTCGCCTCGGCCTTCATTTTTTGCGACAAGGCTGGGTTCGCGGTGCCGTGCCAGGACGTCGCGGCACCGATATCGCAGCACTTACCCCCGATGCGTTTGCCCGTGATCTCAACGTTCCGACATTGATCCACGCGAGCCCAGGTGATTCATTCGTACCGTGGGACGGGTCCGTGAGATTGGCGCGTCTTCGACCAGATTTAGTGCGGTTACGCGCGTGCACAGGGGAACACGTCCGCATATGGAACGTGGATCCAGTCGAATGGGACCGTCAGACGGAAAGCTTCGTGCGCGACCTGTTGGTAGAACACGACAGTATCTAGATTTCGCCTGCGTCAGCGTCGATCTCTTCACCACGTAAACTTGGCCGTGATGACGCACAACATTGAGCACAGCTCTGCCAGACTTGTAGACCGGCATCCGGCGTTTTCCGGGGCCGAACTCGTGGCTACGCTCGTTCCGCCCCCGCAGTTTGACGGGGCAAGTTTCGAATCGTATCGACCTGATGAGACCTATCCTTCTCAGACGGAGGCGAGAGATACCCTCCGCGCCTTCGCCGAGCCTGAGCCGCCAATCGCTCGAGCAGGTCTGTTCTCGTTCGGGCGTAAGAAAGCGGTAGCCGCTCCCGGGCCAGTGGCACCGTCGAAGCCCGGTGTGTACCTCGATGGTGGGTTTGGTGTCGGCAAGACCCATCTGCTGGCAGCCACCTGGCACGCAACGGCTGGTCGAAAGTACTTCGGAACGTTCCTGGAGTACACCGCGTTGGTAGGTGCGCTTGGGTACGCGGGTGCACTGGGGGTCTTGCAGGGAGCCCGGCTGGTCTGTATTGATGAATTCGAACTCGATGACCCCGGCGATACCATGCTGATGACTCGGCTCATTGGTGACCTCACGACCACCGGATCTCGAATTGTCGCCACCTCTAACACGCCTCCGAACGCGCTCGGCGAGGGGCGATTCGCTGCGGCTGACTTTCTGCGCGAAATCCAAGCCATGGCCGACCGGTTCGTGACCATTCGCATTGACGGCATCGACTATCGTCAGCGTGATCTTGATGGCGATGCGCTGACCCTCTCTGACGACGCGTACCGGTTCGCGCTTGCTGACGTGGCGCTAGCGGGTGAGCGTATGACCGATGATGATTTCGGTCAGCTCATCGCACACCTGGCGAAGATCCACCCGTCAAGCTTCATCGGCTTGCTCGACGGCGTACAGACCATCGGTCTGCGGAACGTGACAGAACTCACCGATCAGTCGGCCGCTCTCCGTTTCGTAGCGTTTGTGGATCGCGTGTATGACGCGCAGATCCCCATTCGTGCTACCGGCGTGCCACTCACCTCAATCTTCGGTGGGGGCATGTTGGATGGCGGCTATCGGAAGAAGTATCTGCGCTGTATGTCTCGTCTGAACGCGCTGACACAGAGTGATCGCCCTCAGTAGAAACCAGAGGATCCTGCATGTATGCTCTCACTCCGTTCACCCAGGTCACGACTCGTCGGTTCCCATGGTGGATCCCGTTGATCGTTGGCGTGCTGGTCATGGCGGCTGGTTTTGGCCTCCTAATCTGGCCATTTGTCGCGGCGAGCTGGATCCTGGTGGTTCTCTTCGGCTCGGCGCTCATCGCCAACGGCTTGGCCTTGCTCGTCACCCTGCAACCCAGCGTAAGTTCAACTCTCGGCGGTGTCCTGCTGATCGTCGCCGGTCTGCTCTCCATCATTTTTTCGGATTTTACTGTTTCGGCGCTGGTGACGTTCGTCGGGGTGGGGCTGATCTTTGTCGGGGCGCTGTGGTTAGTGCTGGGACTACGTATTGCCGGTGGCGGAAACCCAGCATTGTGGGTGCCAGCGGTGATCGTATTGCTCGGGGGAGTCGTTACGCTGGTCTGGCCGGAGTTTTCGCTCAAAGTCGTGGCGGTGCTCGGTGGCATACTGATGTTGCTGATCGGGGCATCAATTATTTGGGCCGCCGTGCGTCTGCGCTCACTGCGTCTCTCCCAGACGACCATCATCGTTGAGTAGCGCCCAGACTCGTGAGGCAGCGCCTGCTTGTGGCGAGAGTCGCGACTTCTAGCTAGGAAGGAAACTGTAACCGACTCTCGACTGATGCGTCACAGAAGAAGACGTGATCATTGCCGGTTGATATGACCGGCAAATGCTACAAGGGAAACCGTTGAGTGCGCGATACTGGGATCGAACCAGTGACCTCTTCCGTGTCAGGGAAGCGCGCTACCGCTGCGCCAATCGCGCCTGATGTTCAGGCTATTCACTTGTGTTATGCGAGGTGGCGACGGGATTCGAACCCGTGTATACGGCTTTGCAGGCCGCTGCCTCGCCTCTCGGCCACGCCACCGGAGTGGTTGACACCACAAGCGGGCTGGCGAACCAGTCCACTGGAGCGGATGACGAGACTCGAACTCGCGACCCTCACCTTGGCAAGGTGATGCGCTACCAACTGCGCTACATCCGCTTGGCACGTTGCCGTGCACCTCAATGACTATAGGGGAAGTTCCCGATTCATCGCAAATCGAGACACGCCGCTCTGGAGGACACCTGATTTCTCCCTCGAGAAGCGGTGGGAAAAGCGGTGTTGATCCGCATTTCTAAGGTGACAGTGGCGATACTTGAGTACATGGCAGGGAGCGCAGGGCGGATCGTCGGAAGAGTGGTCGCCGCGCTTGTAGTGTTGGTCCTGATCGTTGGTGGAGCGAGTGCCTATCAGAATCGCCAACAGATTTCTGACTTCTTCGCAGCGCAAGCTTTTTCTCCTTCACCAGAAATGCTCGCGCTGACGGAACGCATTGAGCCGACAGTCATCGGTGAGCGGCTCTTCTTTGCCTCGAAACCCACGCTTGATGCGAGCCAGCGATTCAATGAGCAGTGCTCACAGGTGGATCATTCTGAAGAAGGGCATGTGCTCGGCTGCTTTTCGGGTGGGAGAATCCATCTCTTTCAGGTGACAGATGAGCGTCTGGCGGGCATCGTGGAAGTTACTGCGGCCCACGAGCTCCTTCACGCGGCCTTTTCACGCTTGTCTGCCGAAGAAAAAGGAGCGCTTGGGGAGGAACTGCGAGCTGCTTTTGATGAACTTTCGGCGAACGACCCCGCGCTGGCTCGGAGAATGGACGTCTACCGGTCACTTTCTACAACCGCGTTCGCCAATGAGCTGCACTCAGTATTGGGCACCGAAGTCCGAGCGTTGCCGGCCTGGCTCGAGGCGCACTATTCGCAGTGGTTCGAGAACCGTGGAGTAATCGTCGACTTTTTCGACGCCTATCACGATGTCTTCACTGAACTGCAAGCGCGTGCTGAGGGTCTTGAAGCGCAACTCGTCACGCTCCGCACCGATATCGAGGCACGCACTGCACAGTATGACGCGGCGGTCTCACGCTTCAATGCAGAGTGGCAGTCCTTCTTGCAGCGCAACGAAGCTTTTGAGTTCTCGGACAACCCAGGTCTGTTCTACGCAATCCGGGATGATTTCGACGCGCGGCGCACACAGCTGAATGCGGATCTCGAAGCCTTGAATGCCGACATTTCACGATACGAGACGATGCGTGTGGAACTCCAGCAACTCGGCGAGCTGAACTCAGAATTGCAAGACCAGCTGAATAGCGATCTTGCACCCCCGGCTGAGTTGCCGAATAACTGATTTCAGCTTCAGCACTTCCGGAACGGCGTGTCATGTGGTCAATTGACCGACGGAAACCGTGTAGTATCGTTCAGGTTGGTACGGCGATAAGACGCTGTACACGCGGGCGATTGGCGCAGTTGGTAGCGCGCTTCCTTCACACGGAAGAGGTCATCAGTTCGAGTCTGGTATCGCCCACCACTTCTCATGCTGAATCAGTTGGCGGTGTGATCTCGGTATTCCGAGTTCGCAGCTCACACACGCGAAAGCTCAACTAACAGATGCGTATCCGCGAGGAATACGATCGGAGTATGAGCACCCCGAGACATCGCAAGAAGACCACCACACGCATCGCAGGTGGTGGAAGCTCCTACAGTGCTTTGCGATCACCGCAACAGCGAAAACCAAACGCCGCGGAGCTTGCGCTGCATCGGAGACGCACAAAAATCCTTACCGGCATGTCTTGGCTCTCGCTTGCCTTGGCGCTCATTGGTCTGGTTTTGGCGTTCCTTCCTGCGGGATTCGTGCTGGGAGTGGCGCTGTTTTTGGTGCCGGGGTTCATCCTCGGACTTCTGGCCCTGGCCCTGCGCAGTGACCGGATATGGGCGGCGGTTGCCGGAGTCGTGCTTGCTGCCGTGGGCGGGCAGGTAGCGACCGTCAGTGCTGCACTGGTTGTGGTGCTGACGATTGGCGGGATTAGCCTTCCAAATTTTGACCTGTCTCAACTCACCAAGGGTCTGAATCTCTCCGGGCTCTCACTTCCGAACATCAAGATTCCCGAATTCAAGCTGCCGTCGTTCAAGATCCCAAAGATTGGCGGTCTGGGCGGCCCGTCCGCTGGAGATTTCGCGAATTTCTTGAAGAACGCACAAAGAAACAGCGGTAGCAGCATTCGGCCGGCAACGCCGGGTGGTGGCACCGATCCGACGCCCACCCCCACACCAAGTAGCGATCCCGAGACACCAGCGCTATATCAGCTTGACGAGGTCATTCAGACGGAATCTGGGCTCATGTTTGCAATTGTGGGGTTCGAGTGTGACTTCACCTCCGTCGAAACCGAGGAAGGTGAGGTCACTCCAAATGGCGAATTCTGCGAGGCACATATCGCGATGGTGCACGGTGGCGAGGCCGCAGTGCAGATCGATGCGAACTCATTCGATGCATTTGATAATGACGAGCACTTTCCTCACCATGCGCTCTCGAGCGGGTTCTGGCTCGTAAATGAGGAAGGAGCCGCACTCGGAGAGGAGCTGCAGGACGAGGACGGCACGTCAATCGGGCCAAAGCTCATCGACCCGATTACCATCCAGCCCGGGGAATATGTTCACGGGGTAATCACTGTAGACGTCACACAGGACACGCGACCGCATTTCATGCTCGTTGACGGCGAGTGGATCAGTGACGCAGTGTTGATTGACCTCGACAGTTAACGTCGCATTGAGACATCAGCAGTGCGCTCTGATGCGCTGTGGGCGCTTCTAGCAACCCGGTAAGATTGCGGAGATACTCGTCGAAGGAGAAACCCGCAGTGACAGATGGATTCACCCTGTTCAGTGACCGGTCAGTGGTTGCGATGCGCGTGAACGGCGAACTGCGTGATCTCGCAGCTGAAGTGACCGACTCTGACACCGTTGAACCGGTAACGATCGACTCGGCAGACGGCCTCGCGATCCTGCGGCACTCTGCCGCGCACGTGCTTGCACAGGCTGTGCAGCGGATTAACCCAGAGACGAAACTGGGGATCGGCCCGCCGATCACTGATGGCTTCTACTACGACTTTGATCCGCAGGTATCATTCACCCCTGAAGACCTCAAACTGATCAGCGTCGAAATGACGAAGATCGTGAAGCAGGGACAACGCTTCGTGCGCCGAGTGGTCACCGAGGAAGAAGCTCGTGCTGAGCTCGCATCAGAACCCTACAAGCTTGAGCTCATCGGGCTGAAAGGCGGGCACACCGGCAGCGACAACGAGAGCGTTGAGGTCGGGGGCGCGGAGCTTACGATCTACGACAATGTGGACCCGAAAACGGGGGAGCTCTGCTGGAAGGATTTGTGCCGTGGTCCTCACGTGCCGAACACCCGGATCCTCGGCAATGGTTGGGCACTCATGCGCAGTGCAGCCGCCTATTGGCGGGGGAGCGAATCGAACCCCATGCTGCAGCGTATTTACGGCACCGCCTGGCCAACAAAAGACGAACTGCGGGAGTACCAGACCCGTCTTGAAGAAGCCGCGAAGCGTGACCACCGTAAGCTCGGGGTAGAGCTTGACCTCTTCAGCTTTCCAGAGGAGATCGGTTCTGGCCTTGCAGTGTTTCACCCGAAGGGTGGCATCATTCGCCACGAAATTGAGCAGTACATGCGGGAGCGGCTGATCCATCACGGCTATGAGCTCGTGAACAGTCCGCACATCACCAAGGGTTCCCTATTCGAGACCAGCCAGCACCTGAACTGGTACAAGGACGGCATGTTTCCGGCCATGCATCTGGATGCGGTGGTGGACGCTGACGGTGCGGTGGTTAAGCCTGGTCAGGACTATTACCTGAAGCCCATGAACTGCCCGTTCCACAATCTCATCTACCGTGCGCGCAGTCGCAGTTACCGTGAGCTTCCCCTGCGACTTGCTGAGTTCGGAACGGTGTATCGCTATGAGAAGAGTGGAACACTCTCTGGTCTGACACGTGTTCGAGGTCTGACACAGGATGACGCCCACATTTACGTGTCTGAAGAGCAGGTGAAGGAAGAAATCAAGCGCCAACTTGATTTCGTGTTTGAGACACTGCGTGCTTACGGGCTAAATGATTTTTATCTCGAGCTGTCGACCCGTGACCCGCAGAAGTCTGTTGGAACAGATGAACAGTGGGAGATCGCAACTGCTACGTTGCAGGCTGTCGCCGAGGAGTCCGGCCTCGAGCTGGTCTCCGATCCCGGCGGCGCGGCGTTCTACGGACCGAAGATTTCGGTGCAGGCACGCGATGCCATTGGTCGGACGTGGCAGCTCAGTACTGTGCAGCTCGACTTCAACCAACCAGAGTTGTTTGAGCTCGACTACGCTGCCGCCGACGGCACACGCAAGCGGCCGATCATGATCCACCGCGCACTGCTGGGTTCGATTGAACGCTTCTTTGCGATCTTGCTTGAGCACTACGCGGGGGCATTCCCCGTATGGCTCTCTCCGGTGCAGGTGGTGGGAATCCCCGTCGCGGAGCAGTACGGTCCGTACCTGGATGAGGTCATCGCAAAATTGCGGGAGCGAGGGGTGCGTGCGGAAGTTGATCACAGCGATGACCGCATGCCCAAGAAGATCCGCACGCACACCAAGGCAAAGGTGCCGTTCCAGCTGATTGCTGGTGAGGAAGATCGCGCAGCCGCGGCGGTAAGTTTCCGCTTCCGCGACGGAACTCAACTGAATGGTGTGCCAGTTGACGAGGCAGTGGATCGCATTGTCCTGGCCATCCAGAGCCACGAGCAGGTGTCAACAGCATGGTCGGCCTAGAGGAGGGTCACGTGACTGACAACGTGGAGTCTGTTGCCGACAGTGGTTTGGTCGGTGTTCCAGATCACTTCGAGCGACTCTGGACACCTCACCGCATGGTGTACATTGCGGACTCAACGCAACCTGAGGAACACAATTGCCCCTTCTGTCATGCTCCAGGCATGGCAGACGAGCAGGCGCTCATCGTGGCTCGCGGCGAGCATGCATATGTGCTCCTGAATCTGTATCCGTATAACAACGGACACCTGCTGGTGTGCCCCTACCGTCACATTTCCACCTACGACGAGGCGAATGAAGCGGAGGTTGCCGAGATCGGCGCGCTGACTCAGACAGCCATGCGTGTGCTTCGCGACACGCTCGCGTGCCACGGCTTTAACCTCGGTATGAATCAGGGCGTCATTGCCGGAGCGGGCATCGCGGCTCACCTGCACCAGCACATCGTGCCCCGCTGGCCAGCCGACGCGAACTTTTTTCCGATCATCGCCAAGACGAAATCTATGGCGCAGTTACTGGGTGATGTGCGGGAGAGAATCGCCGCGGCGTGGCCTGAGCCATAGGGGCCGTCGCGCGTCTTTGATCTTTGAATGTTCATCAGCAATAGTTCCAGCAGCGTGAGGATAGACAGTGTCCGGACACTCCAAATGGGCAACCACCAAGCATAAGAAAGCCGTTATCGACGCACGTCGTGCCAAGGCCTTCGCCAAGTACATCAAGAACATCGAAGTCGCCGCGCGAATTGGCGGTGCAGATATTTCCGGCAACCCGACGCTTGCCGACGCGGTGCACAAGGCCAAGAAGAACTCGGTGCCCGGCGACAATATTGATCGGGCCATCAAGCGTGGTGCCGGGCTCACCGGCGATGCCGTCGAGTACAGCACGATCATGTACGAAGGCTATGGCCCGAACGGTGTGGCCCTGATGATCGAGTGTCTCACCGATAATAAGAACCGTGCTGCCGCTGAGGTGCGTACTGCGCTCAGCAGAAACGGTGGCACACTCGCCGACCCTGGGAGTGTGGCTTATAACTTCGAACGCAAAGGCGTCATCGTTGTTCCGGCGGCGGGCACGACCGAAGACGACGTGCTGCTCGCGGTCTTAGAAGCCGGTGCCGAAGAAGTCCTTCCCATGCCAAACGGGGAAGCATTTGAAGTAATCACTGAAGCGAGCAGCCTCGTCGCCACTCGCACCGCGTTGGTTGATGCGGGGATTGACTACGATTCCGCAGACGCTGAATTCGTGCCCAACCTCAAGGTTGAGGTCGATGCCGACACCGCTCGCAAAGTCTTCCGACTCATCGATGCTCTAGAAGACAGCGACGATGTGCAGAATGTGTACTCGAATTTTGACCTGACGCCGGAAGTGCAAGCCGAACTCGAAAACGACGAGTAACTCGTTCCTCACCTCGGCAGTTTCGCTGCGGGTGAGACGCGGAGTTGGTGGGAAGGACACGCGGTGAGGATCATCGGTATTGACCCCGGCCTCACCCGCTGCGGGATCGGCATCGTGACACGCGGAAACGGCAGGGTTGTCCGTTTCGAACATGTAGAGGTGCTTCGCAGTCCGGCGGATGCTGAGCCGCCTGAACGTTTGCTTCAGATTGGATCCAGTGTTGCGCGGATCCTCGATGGCGAAGACATCGGCGCAATTGCCCTGGAACGGGTGTTCGCGCAACAGAACTTGCCGAGCGTGATGGGGGTTGCACAGATCAGCGGTGTCGTGATGTTCCTCGCTGCGCAGCGCGGAATTCCGGTCACCCTGTATACCCCGAACGAAGTGAAATCCCAGGTCACTGGTTACGGCGCTGCGGACAAGACTCAGGTCGCACACATGGTCGCGAGGCTGTTGAGTTTGAACGCACCTCCGCAGCCGGCAGATGCTTCCGATGCGCTTGCATTGGCGGTAACGCATGCGTGGAATCTGAATCGAGGTACCGTCGAATCGCCGGCGAGCGCAGCACTGCCTCTTACGCCAGCCCAGCGAGCCTGGCGTGAGGCCGAGGCAAAGTCAGGAAAGCGACGTGGCTCGCGTTAGGAAGGCGACCGTGCATGGCGGTTACTGGGTGATGCCACTGTCATAATCGGAATGTGCCGCTATACCGCGAAGAAGGTGTCGTGCTTCGAACTCACAAGTTGGGAGAGGCCGATCGAATCGTCACGCTCCTCACCCACGGTCATGGAATCATTCGGGCGGTCGCCAAGGGCGTGCGACGCACGAGCTCGCGGTTCGGTGCACGCCTGGAACCGTTCATGGTGGCGGATCTCCAACTGTACGAGGGCAGAACTCTCGATACCATCACTCAGGCAGAAACTTTGGGTGCGTACGGTCCGAGGATTAGCAGCGACTACGACCGATACCGGGCCGGGAGCACGATGGTGGAAACAGCCGAGCGGTTGTGCGAAGGGGGGCCAGCGCCGGAGCAGTACCGTCTCCTGGTGGGCGCGCTGCGCACCCTCGCTGCCGCTGAGATCCCATACCAGCTGATCCGCGATGGCTACCTGCTGCGGGCGCTGGCCACTGCGGGCTGGGCACCTGGTTTCGATGAGTGTGTCGCCTGTGGAGCCGCGGGCCCGCACACAGTCATGATGGTGCAGAGCGGCGGGCTTGTCTGTGAAAACTGTCGCGTCCCCGGGGCCCCTCGCCTGAACAGTGGTACCGTGCAACTGCTCGCGGCGCTGTTGCGTGGTGATTGGCCTGAATCGCTGCGCTCCACTGAGGAGGAACGTCATCGGGCTGCCGGCGTTGTGGCCGCCTACACCCAGTGGCATCTTGAGCGCGGACTCCGCTCCCTGAGTTCAAGGTGACGATAGTCTGAGGGTTCCAGATCCCGTGAGGCGAGGAAGTATGCGCGCAGCCCCCAGTGAACTCGTTCCGGTTGATTGGACCGGGGAGCACCCACCCGTTTTTTCGGCTCCCGTGCCGAAACACGTTGCCATCGTGATGGACGGTAACGGGAGATGGGCGAATCGGCGTGGGCTGCCCCGGGTCGAGGGACACCGCATGGGGGAGCAAGCGCTGCTCGATGTGGTTGCTGGCGCAATTCAGGCAGGAATCAGCCACCTCAGTGTCTACGCTTTCTCTACCGAAAACTGGCGACGCTCACCTGATGAGGTTCGGTTCCTCATGGGGTTCAACCGTGACGTGCTGCGCCGTCGACGCGAACAACTGGATTATTGGAACGTGCGGATGCGGTGGGCTGGCCGACGCCCAAAACTGTGGGGTTCCGTGATCTCTGAACTCAAGGAGTCGGAACGTGAGACGGCACACAACACCGGTCTCACACTGACCATGTGTGTGAACTACGGGGGCCGGAACGAGCTCACGGATGCCGTGCGATTGATCGCGGCAGAGGTCGCTGCCGGGAAGCTGTCTCCGCATGGCATTAACGAACGCACGATTCAACGTCATCTGTACGTCCCGGAGCTCCCGGATGTGGATCTGTTCCTGCGGAGCTCGGGTGAGCAACGCACCAGCAACTTCATGCTGTGGCAGTCTGCCTACGCAGAAATGGTGTTCCTCGATACGCTGTGGCCGGATTTTGATCGCACCACGTTGTGGCGTGCGATCCAGATCTATCATGACCGAGATCGGCGGTTCGGCGGAGCGGTAGACCTGCCTGACGCGTCACACTGATCTGCGAGAATGGGATGATGACCTCGACAGTCGCGCACCCCGCCTCAGCTCTGCGGATAGGTCCGCTGCAGCTCGACGTTCCCGTTGTGCTTGCCCCAATGGCAGGAATCACCAACACGGCGTTTCGGCGGCTGTGCCGTGAATACGGTGCAGGGCTGTATGTCAGCGAAATGATCACCAGCCGTGCCCTCGTCGAGCGCACACCTGAGTCACTCCGCCTGATCCAACATCACGAAAGCGAAACCCCCCGTTCCATCCAGCTCTACGGTGTGGATCCGAAGACCGTTGCTGAAGCGGTCCGCTTCTTGGTTGATGAAGACTTGGCCGACCATATTGACTTGAACTTTGGCTGCCCGGTACCGAAGGTCACCCGCAAGGGGGGCGGGTCTGCGCTGCCCTGGAAGCTTGATCTGTTTCGTGCGATTGTCGAGCAAGCCGTGCAGGCGGCCGGCGACCTGCCGTTAACGGTCAAGATGCGCAAGGGAATTGATCCGGATCATCTCACCTACTTGGAAGCAGCCCGAGCCGCGGAGGGCGCCGGCGTGGCTGCGATCGCTTTGCACGGCAGAACCGCGAGTGAGTTCTATTCCGGACAGGCAGATTGGAGTGCGATTGCCACCCTCAAGGAGACCATTACCAGCGTCCCAATTCTCGGCAACGGCGACATCTGGTCTGCCGAAGATGCGATTCGCATGGTGCACGAGACCGGGTGCGATGGTGTCGTAGTGGGTCGCGGGTGCCTCGGACGACCCTGGTTGTTTGGTGATCTCGCTGCCGCGTTTCGAGCCGAAGCGGGTGACCTGACGGCCGCCGAAGCCGCTGAGTTGACAGCTCGGCCACCGCTCGGCGCGGTGATGTCAGCAATGCGGCGCCATACGGAGCTGCTGGTCGACTTCTTCGCGGATGAGGGACGCGCCTGCAGGGATATTCGCAAGCACGTGGCCTGGTATTTTAAGGGCTACGGTGTCGGTGGTGACACTCGCCGCGCTTTGGCTCTGGTCGAATCACTCGCCCAGATGGACGAGATATTTGCGACGATGGATCCCAGCTTGCCGTATCCCGGCGAAGATGCTGAGGGGCCCCGTGGTCGCGCGGGCACGCCAAAGCGGCCAGTACTTCCCGAGGGTTGGCTGAATAGTCGTACGAGCGAGCACATCGATTTCGGCCAATTGGCCGAAGCTGAGCGAGATGACTCCGGTGGTTGACGGATATTCGGCGCACGACGAGGAGCGTTATGTTCCAGAGCTGCACAGTGGCCAGCGGACGGATTTTGCGCGAGATCGTGCTCGTGTCTTGCATTCGAGCGGGTGGCGAAGGCTGGCAGCAAAAACGCAGGTGTTGAGCCCAACTGCTGGCGTGGATTTCGCGCGAAATCGTCTGACACACTCACTTGAGGTGGCCCAGATTGGGCGAGAACTTGCAGTGTCTCTCGGACTTGCGCAAGACGTCGTTGATACCGCTTGTCTGGCACACGACCTCGGCCACCCCCCGTTCGGTCACAACGGTGAGCGCGCGCTGAACCAGTGGATGCAGGGCTTTGGTGGTTTCGAGGGAAATGCCCAGACGCTGCGCATTCTGACGCGACTGGAACCCAAGCATGTTGCGCCCACAGGTCAAACGGTTGGTCTCAATCTGACACGCGCCACCTTGGATGCAAGTTGCAAGTACCCGTGGTCCCTGTCTGAAGCTGCAGTGGGTAGCAGCAAGTTCGGGTATTTCGATGACGACCTGGCTGTGTTTACGTGGATGCGGGAGGGAGCTCCGCCACGGCATGCGTGCGCCGAGGCTCAAGTCATGGACCTGGCGGATGACATTGCCTACTCTGTGCATGATTTCGAGGATGCCGTGGTGGGGGAGTTTATTGACCCCGAAATTCTGACTTCGAAGTCGGGTCACGCTTCGCTGATTCGTGCAGTTGCCAATTGGGCGGACGGGCGTTTTGCTGAAGACGAGCTCGGGGATGCCTTTGACCGGATAGCGCAAGCCGAAACCTGGCTAACGCAATGGCAAGGCTCACGTGCGGACCAGGCGCAACTGAAGAATTTCACCAGCGACATGATTGGGCGATTCGCGGGCGCCGCGATCCGCGACACACTTGCTGCTGCCGACGGTCAACCGCTCGCGCGATACGGAGCAGACATTGTGGTGCCGCGTGGAATTCGTGCGGAGATCGCAGTGCTGAAGGGGATCGTTGCTGCTTTCGTCATGGAGAGCGGTCGGCGTCAGCCCACCTACCGACGTCAGCGAGAGTTGTTGCTTGAACTCACTGAGACTCTGTGGGAATCGGCACCGACTGAACTTGAGCCACCGTTTGCCGACGATTTCCGCGCCGCCTCAGACGAGGCAGCGGCTCGCCGAGCAGTTGTCGATCAGGTGGCCTCGCTCACCGATCAGTCTGCGATCGCCTGGTATCGCCGACTGTGTGACGTGCCTCTGGTCTGAACTGCCGCGCCTTCGCTCGAACCCGACTACACTCGGCAAGCATGGCAGGCCGAATTCGAGCGAGTGACATCGAAGAGGTAAAACGTCGCACGAGTCTCGCCGATGTAGTGGCTGACTATGTCGCTCTCAAGCCGGGTGGCATTGACTCTCTGAAGGGTCTCTGTCCGTTTCATGATGAGCGCAGCCCAAGTTTTCACGTCAGACCCGGCTTGGGCTATTACCACTGTTTTGGATGCGGTGAATCCGGTGATGCGATCAGTTTTCTCAGAAACATGGATCACCTCACTTTCGCCGAAGCGGTGGAACGCCTGGCGGCCAGGATCCACTATGTCTTGACCTATGAGGAAGGTGGAGAACGACGCGACGAGGGTCCCGCGCGTGCGCGACTCTTCGCTGCGAACCTCGCTGCGGCACAGTACTTCTCAGAACAGCTTCAGAGCGCAGAAGGCGATACGGCGCGAGAGTTTCTGAGTGGGCGCGGTTTCAATGCGGACGCGTGGCGCACATTCGGAGTCGGGTACGCACCACGCGGATGGAACGGGCTCTCAGATCGTCTCAAGGCTCAGGGGTTTAGCACCGCAGAGCTCATTTCTGCTGGCTTGCTTTCCGAGGGACAACGCGGCAGCTATGACAGATTCCGTGGTCGAATTGTCTGGCCGATACGCGATACCAGCGGGCAGACCGTTGGCTTCGGTGCACGCAAGCTTTTCGACGATGATCAGGGTCCGAAATACCTCAACACCCCAGAGACGCCGATTTACCATAAGTCGCGGGTGCTGTACGGCCTAGATCTCGCAAAGCGTGCGGTTGCGCGCGGGAAACGAGTTGTCGTGGTCGAGGGATATACGGACGTTATGGCGTGTCATCTCGCGGGCGTCGACTCCGCGGTGGCAACCTGTGGAACGGCATTCGGGAAAGATCACATCGCGATGTTGCGTCGAGTGATGGGGGATGACACTGCAGCTGAGGTCATCTTCACCTTTGACCCAGATGAGGCAGGTCAGAAGGCGGCGTTGCGCGCGTTCAGCGAAGAGAAACTCTTTAGCGCGCAGACCTTCGTCGCGGTGGCTCCGGACGGACTCGACCCGGCCGATTTACGGTTGCATCGCGGAGACGAGGCAGTTCGTGAAATATTCGAGCGCAAGGTGCCGCTCTTCGAGTTTGCACTGAAACAAGCGATCGCCCGCTTCGATCTCAATACGGTCGAGGGGCGGCTCGCTGCATTGCGTTCCGCAGTGCCCATCCTCGTCGACATCAAGGACCCCGGGCTTCGACCGGCGTACACTCGCGAGCTCGCTCGGATGTTGGGCATGGAGCTCGCTGAAGTCCAACGGGCGGTCCAATCAGGCAGGCAGTCCGCTGCACGCGAACCGCAACGTTCAACAATCGAGACGGCTGCGACCGCCACTCGCACGCCACCACGGCAACGGATGACTCTGGCTCGGCTCCCAGAGACGCCGGTTGCCCGATTGGAGCGTGATGCGCTGATGGCCATGCTCCAACAAGCTGATGCTGTGGGTCCAGAATTACTCGCGCAGGCAGTGACGGCAGAGGTGCACACACCGGTGCTTCGTGCGGTGCGGGATGCCATCGCCACCGCGCTTCCGCGACTGGGCGTGGACGGCTGGGTCGAACTGGTTGTGCAGTCTGCCCCCGAGGAACTGCGCGGACTGGTGACTGAGCTTGCTCTGGCGCCCATGCCGCACCGGAACGCTGCACAGCTGGGTCAGTACGCGAGGGATGTGGTAGCTGCTCTGCTCGACCGCGATCTGCTCTCGTTAAAGGCCGAATTGTTGGCGCGATTGCAGCGGATCGGTGACCCGGCGGACCCTGGATCCCGTCGGATTCAGGAACAGTTGGCGGCCCTAGAGACTGCGCGCCGAGCGCTGAAGAGCGAATAGGATCGGTGCATGCTTGAACCGCAACTTGAGGCAGACCCTGCGATCTCGGTCTCAGATCTGTCGCTTGGCTATCCCGCGCACGGCGGTGCGAAGGCATTTCAGGCGGTCGAAGGTGTCAACTTCTCGGTAGCGCGCGGCGGTGTCCTTGCGATCCTGGGTGAGAGTGGATCGGGGAAGAGCACACTGACGAGGTTTCTCGCTGGCCGCGGCGGGGAATCGAGCGACCGGAGTGCGCGGATCCAGGCCACCAGTGGCGATGCCGCGGTGCTTGGTGTGTCCTTGCGTAAAGTGTCGCGACGTACCCGGACGCGTCTGACCGCTCTCGTGGGGCATCTCACGCAAGACGCGGGTGCCACGCTGCCGCCGGAGTTGACGGTGGGTGACCTCCTGCTTCAGCCTGTCGCTGAACGCACCAAGCAGTTTGACCGTGAAGCACTCGGGCGTGACATCGCGGAGATGCTTGAGCTTGTGGGTCTGCCACTGGCAGTCCTGCGGTCGCTCCCGTTCGAGCTTTCGAAGGGGCAGCGGCAACGGGTGGCCGTGATGCGATCTCTGATGCTCGCGCCGCGCATCTATATTGCTGATGAGCCTACGCTGGGAGTCGATGCGAATAATCGGCCCCGGATTGTCGAACTCCTGTCGTGGTATCGTGCCCGTTCGCAGGCAACGATGGTGCTCGTGAGTCACGATATCGGCATGCTCGAAGCCATGGTTGATGATGTGTTGGTGATGCAGCAGGGCACCCTGGTGGGGGCCGGCAACATCAATGAGATATTCCGAAACGCGGATCACGAGTACGTTCAGCAACTCGCACAGGCGCTTCGCGCCACGGCGTACGATGAAGTCTCGGATGAATAGCCCTTCGTTCGCGTGGTTGCGCGTGCCTGAGGGCATCGATTTGCGGCGGTAATCGGGTCCTTGATACGATGAACGACGTTGCTTAAAGCAATGATCCCCTGTAGCTCAGTTGGCAGAGCGCTTGACTGTTAATCAGGATGTCGCTGGTTCGAGCCCAGCCGGGGGAGCAGTACGGGCCTTCACCTTTGGTGGGGGCCCGTTGCGCGTTCGAGACACGCGAGACGTGACGGTGCGCACGTGCGGTGCGGAAATGCACTAGACTGTCTCGGGTGCCTTTCACCAGCCTGCTGGTGGTTGCGTCACGGGGATGTAGCTCAATGGTAGAGCCTCAGTCTTCCAAACTGATTACGCGGGTTCGATTCCCGTCATCCCCTCGGAAGATCTCTGAACTATCAGAGGAATTTCGAAGGTCTCTTTGGCCTTCTTTGGCCCCTCACGGGCCTACGGGGCGTAGCTCAGCTTGGCTAGAGCGCCCGCTTTGGGAGCGGGAGGTCGCAGGTTCGAATCCTGT
>CAZTBS010000006.1:0-63618 GCA_964612125.1 uncultured Leucobacter sp.
CAATGTATGTGCCTGATGTTGAAGCCGCGGTCGAAGACTACTACCGGCGCATCCAAATCCCTCAGCACACCATCCAGGCATTGCGTAGCCTCATCACGGCGCAGTTCTCACAGCTCCACGCCACCGTGAAGCAGGCACGCAACGCACACGTGCTCGAACGAGATGATCTCCAGGCGGAGCGTTCCAAACTTCTGCAAGCCCACTATGCAGGAGCAGTACCGCTTGATCTGCTCAAGTCGGAGCAGGATCGCATCGGCAGACGGCTCGCGTTCCTTGAAGCTCAGATCGAAGCCGGTGACATGGAGTACGAACTGGTAAGTGCCCACCTCGATGACTGTCTCGCACTGGGCAGAGACTGCTACAAGCTGTACATGAGCATCGATGACTCGCTGCGGCGCATCGCCAACCAGGCGTTCTTCGACAAGCTCTACCTCAGTGAGGAGGGCACCGTTATCGGTGAACCGGGGGAACCGTTCAACGCGTTCTTCGACCCTGGTGTGCAGACGATAGCGGCCCGCCACGAGGGGCGGGCCGCTGAGTCGAGGTCTCAAACCGGTGATGTCGCCGGTTTGAACAACGACCTTCTGGTGGGCCCTGCCGGGATCGAACCGACGACATCCACGGTGTAAACGTGGCGCTCTACCAGCTGAGCTAAAGGCCCTCGTCCGCGATGCGGACCTCCCCATCTTAGGGGACGTCCGCATCGCGGTGCCAATCCGGTGACTAAAGGGCTTCGATTACCTCGCGATATGCGGCAAAGTCACGCGCCTCGCCCGGTGAGGTTTCAAAGGAAGCCAGTACCTTCCTGCCCTCCCCAACAACAACGGTGGCACGGGTGGCGATGCCACGTTCCGGGACGAACGCGTCAAACTGGCGGGCAACCTCGCCGTGCGGCCAGAAGTCGGAGAGGATCGAGAACTCATAGTCTTCCTGGGTGGCCCAGGCGCGCAAGGCGTGCACGGAATCAACCGAAACACCGACGAGGCGAACTTTCGAGTCGGCGAACATCGCGATGTTGTCACGCAGCTCGCACAGCTCGCCGGTGCAAATTCCTGAGAAGGCGAGCGGGAAGAATACCAGTGCCACCGGACCCTCGGTCACCAGTTCGGAAAGCGTTAACTCCTCACCGTGCTGATCTGAAAGAGTGAAATCTGGAGCGATTGCCCCGACTGGTAACACCATAATGTGGTCTCCTTCCGACGCAGAGCGCCATTGTTCTCGCGAACTCTCAGTCTATGCCGCGTAGCGGCTCTTCAGGCCGGGAGACGAGACGGCGGGACTTCGCGATCCACGCCGCGAATTGGAGGGAATCGGCGACACATCATCGCAACGGCGCGGCATGTGTCGTAGGAATTCGATAGTGTGGTGGCGGCCTGCCTACCGGCGGCGACTGGCTCGCACCGTGCCAAACCCGGCACTCCTGCGACACCTGGTGAAGGAGCAACAACGTGGCTGTGAACACTGAGGATCCGTACGCGTCTGACCGCGAGGATATTGATCCCCAAGAAACAAATGAGTGGGTAGAGTCGCTCGACGCAGTGGTCGACGCACGCGGCGCGGCCCGAGGACGCGAGATCATGACCAGCTTGCTGGCTCGCTCGCGACAATTGCACCTGAGCGTGCCACAGGTTCCGACTACCGACTACGTCAACACCATCGCCTCAAACGACGAACCTGAGTTCCCCGGTAACGAAGAACTCGAGCGGAGTTACCGACGCTGGATTCGGTGGAACGCGGCAATGACCGTGCACCGGGCGCAGCGGCCGGGAATTGGCGTGGGCGGCCACATTTCAAGCTATGCATCCGCGGCTTCGCTCTACGAGGTCGGTTTCAACCACTTCTTCCGCGGCCAGGACCATCCGAGCGGCGGCGACCAGGTGTTCATTCAAGGGCATGCGTCACCCGGCGTCTACGCTCGCGCATTCCTGGAGGGACGTCTCAGCGAAGAACAGCTTGATGGCTTCCGTCAGGAGAAGTCGCACGCCGCAGGAGGCCTCCCGAGCTACCCACACCCACGTCTCCTGCCCGACTTTTGGCAGTTCCCCACGGTTTCGATGGGGCTTGGCCCGATCAACGCGATCTACCAGGCGCAACTCAACAAGTACCTCACCAACCGCGGCATCAAGGACGCCAGTGACCAACACGTGTGGGCGTTCCTCGGCGATGGCGAGATGGATGAGGTCGAGAGCCGTGGCCAACTGCAGGTTGCCGCGAACGAAGGCCTCGATAATCTGACCTTCGTTGTGAACTGCAACCTGCAGCGTCTCGACGGACCAGTCCGTGGTAACGGCAAGATCATTCAGGAACTTGAGAGCTACTTCCGCGGTGCTGGCTGGAACGTGATCAAGGTGGTGTGGGGCCGGGAATGGGATGACCTCCTCAACCGCGACTCTGAGGGAGCCCTGCTCAACCTCATGAATGTCACCCCGGACGGTGACTTCCAAACCTACAAAGCTGAAAGCGGCGCGTTTGTGCGCGAGCACTTCTTCGGCCGCGACGAGCGCGCCCTTCGGCTCGTCGAGGGGTATACGGATGAGCAGGTGTGGGGCTTGCGCCGCGGCGGCCACGACTACCGCAAGATCTATGCCGCGTACAAGGCTGCGCTTGAGCACAAGGGGCGCCCGACGGTCATCCTCGCGAAGACCATTAAGGGGTATGGACTGGGCTCGCACTTCGAAGGCCGCAATGCGACCCACCAGATGAAGAAAATGACGCTCGAGGATCTGAAACGTTTCCGCGATGCGATGCGTATTCCGATTAGCGATGCGCAGCTGGAAGCAGATCCCTACCGCCCGCCGTATTACCACCCGGGCGAAAACGACGCCGCGATTCAGTACATGCAATCACGTCGTAGTGAGCTCGGTGGGTACCTGCCCGAGCGTCGCAGCACTCATGTGCCTGTCTCCCTGCCGGCTCCCGCTTCCTATGCGATCGCCGCCAAGGGATCGGGAGCCCAGGAGGCGGCGACGACCATGGTGTTCGTGCGGCTGCTGAAGGATCTGATGCGCGATGAGGGCTTTGGGGCTCGTTTTGTGCCGATCATCCCTGATGAGGCCCGCACTTTCGGCATGGATAGTTACTTCCCAACGTCGAAGATCTACAACCCCCATGGGCAAAATTATGTGTCGGTAGACCGCGAATTGCTGCTCGCCTACAAGGAGAGCCCGCAGGGCGTCCTGCTGCACGTGGGTATCAACGAAGCGGGGGCCGCAGCGGCCTTCACCGCGGTGGGTACCTCCTACGCGACGCATGGTCAGCCGCTCGTTCCGATCTACATCTTCTACTCGATGTTTGGGTTCCAGCGCACGGGCGATGCGATCTGGGCAGCAGGCGATCAGATGGCGCGTGGCTTCATGATTGGTGCAACCGCTGGCCGCACCACGCTCACCGGCGAAGGATTGCAGCACGCGGACGGACACTCCCTGGTGCTGTCGCAGACGAACCCGGCGGTGATTTCCTACGATCCTGCTTACGGGTATGAGGTCGGACATATCGTGCGTGCCGGTCTGGAGCGGATGTATGGCGGCTCACATCCGGATCCGAATGTCATCTACTACCTGACGGTCTACAACGAACCCATCATTCATCCCGCAGAACCGGCAGGCGTGGACGTCGAGGGCATTGTGCGCGGTATTTACCGCGTCAGCCCCGCGACACAGTCGGGAATTCCCGCGCAGATCTTCGCGTCTGGCGTGGCGGTGCCTTGGGCCCGCGAGGCACAGGACCTACTCGCCCGCGACTGGGGCGTCGCTGCAGACGTGTGGAGTGTCACCTCGTGGAGCGAGTTGCGACGCGACGGCCTTGCGGCTGAGCGCCACAATTTCCTGTTCCCTGAGGAGGACGTGCAGGTGCCGTACCTGACACAGAAGCTGCAGGGAGCTGAGGGCCCAATCGTGGCGGTGAGCGATTGGTCCACAGACGTTCCCGATCAGATCCGCCCATTCGTGCCTGGTGACTACTCGGTGCTGGGCGCAGACGGCTTCGGTTTCTCGGACACCCGGGCCGCAGCTCGACGCTACTTTGCGATCGATCGCGAGTCCGTTGTCGTCAAGGTGCTGCAGCGTCTCGCGGCGCAGGGCAAGATCGATGCCACGGTGCCGCGTCAGGCAGCTGAACGCTACCGTCTGCGTGACGTCAATGCAGGCACGACCGGCGGTGCTGGCGGAGAAGCCTAAACCGAATTCACCCCACTACCGGACACCTACGGAGCACTGATGGAACGCTCGAAAGAGCGCGAGCTGAGCTGGCTGCGCACCATTGCGGGTGAGCTCGCGACCCAGACGATTGCACGTCTCGAGGAGACACTCCCCTGGTACGGCGAGATGCCCCCGGGCCGACGCAGCGCGGTGGGGCTCGTCGCCCAAACCGGCATCAGTTCATTCATCCATTGGTACGAAGACCCCACCGCGACCCCCTGGATTGCCAGTGATGTGTTCAGCGCCGCCCCGCGAGAACTGTTACGCAGCATCAGCCTGCAGGAGACTCTGCAGCTGATCCGGGTCGTGGTTTCGGTGGTGGAAGAACGGGTTGCGAGCCGGAGCGAAGAGCTGCGGGAAGCGATCCTGCATTACTCGCGAGACGTCGCCTTCGCGGCTGCCGATGTCTATGCGCGCGCAGCAGAGGCCCGCGGGCTGTGGGATGCGCGACTCGAAGCACTCGTCGTCGACTCGATCCTCACCGGAGAGAGCGACGACGAGCTGCCGAGTCGTATCGCGGCGCTGGGCTGGCATGGCGCGGGCGAGGCGGCGGTGCTGGTTGGCACATCTGACCGTTCAGTTGATGTGGATCACATTCGCCGCACCGCCCGCCACTCTGGCGCGGATGTGCTCGTGGGCCTGCAAGGAACCCGCTTGGTGTTGGTGCTCGGTCGGATGCCGAATGATGGGACAGACCCGCACGCGACTCCACCGGTACCGTTCACCGAACTGGCGAAACGCCTCGCTGACTTCTTCGCTGATGGCCCGCTGGTGCTCGGACCCACGGTAGAGAATCTCGTGGCTGCCTCGCGCAGTGCCAGGGCCGCACTCGCCGGCATCGCCGTCGCGCGGTCGTGGCGTGGAGCATCGCGCCCGGTTGCGGCAGACGAGCTTCTTCCCGAGCGTGCACTCGCCGGTGACGGACTGGCGCGACGTACACTGATCGAGCAAATCTATGACCCGCTCACGGCTCACTCCGGCGAACTGTTGGAGACGCTGTGGTGCTACCTCGATAACGGGCGCTCACTGGAGGCGACGGCACGTGAGCTCTTCGTGCACCCGAATACCGTTCGTTACCGCCTGAAGAAGGTGAGTGAGATCATCGGCTGGAACGCAACCGGTGCGCGCGAGGCATTGATCTTGCAGGCAGCGTTGATCGTTGGATCCATTGCGCAGCATGGAGTCCGAAGAAATTCGCGGCCGAAACGATAATGGAGCGCTTGCGCGCGCGGCTCCTGCGTGATCTCGACAACGATTCCGGGAATTTCTGGTTGGTTATATACCGAGATCTGCGCGGACTTCTGAGAAACTGTAAGACGTGATTGTCATCGCCTGCCCAGGACAGGGCTCTCAGACTCCCGGTTTCCTCACCGACTGGCTTGCAGAAGCCGATGCGCAGGGTTTCCTGGCAGAGGCTTCTGAACACGCTGGGGTGAATCTCATCATGCACGGCACCGATAGCGACGCGGAGACCATTCGCGATACCCGCATTGCGCAGCCACTCATTGTGGCGGCGAGCCTGCTTGCCTGGCGCTCCCTCGCTCAGCGCGTGTCGCTCGACGGCGTGGGCGTCGCTGGTCACTCGGTTGGCGAGTTCGCTGCTGCCGCCGCGGCAGGCGTGCTCAGCGACAACGACGCTCTGTCACTCGTGGGGGTGCGAGGGCGCGCGATGGCCGAGGCTGCCGCCCGCGAGAAGACCGGCATGAGCGCGGTAGTCGGCGGCACCGAGGCAGAGGTGCTGGAGAAGATCAGCGCACACGGTCTTACCGCAGCGAACCGCAACGGCGGAGGGCAAATCGTTGCCGCCGGCGCCCTGTCGGGGCTTACCGAACTCGCAGCTGACGCACCTCGTGGTTCACGAGTCATCCCGCTGCAGGTCGCTGGCGCGTTCCACACCTCGTACATGTCGAGCGCAGTGCCCGTTCTTGCAGACGCAGCGCATCACGTCACGGTCTCCGACCCCAGCCACACGCTGTGGACAAACGCGGACGGGTCGGTGGTCACCGAAGGTGCACGCTTCGTTGAGTTGTTGGTCGCTCAGGTAGCGCAGCCGGTGCGCTGGGATGCCTGCATGCAGAGCTTCCAGGACGCGGACATCACCGGGTTGATCGAGCTCACTCCTGCCGGGGCATTGAGCGGTATTGCGAAGCGAGCGCTGAAGAGCGTTCCCACGGTCGCCGTGAAGTCTCCCGCAGATCTCGATGCAGCTGTAGCACTCATCTCGAGCGCCCAGGCCGACGCGTAATCGCGCACAGAGAGGAAAAGACATGGCAGCACTGACGCAGGTAACCGGACCCGCGCACACCCGCATCCTTTCGGTCGGCGCAGCGCGCGGTGACCTGAATGTGCCAAACGATGATCTCGTCGGACCGATCGACTCGTCTGACGAGTGGATCCGCCAGCGTACGGGTATCGTACAGCGACGTCGCGCGAGCCGAGAGATCGGCGCGGTCGACCTCGCCGTGGCCGCGGCGGAAGAAGCCATCGCCAGGAGCGGCGTAGAGCGCAGCGATATCGACGGCATCATCATTGCGACAATTTCGAACGTGGCCCTGACGCCATCGATGGCATCTCTCGCTGCGTTCCGTTTGGGAATCACCCCGGCGGCGGCCTTCGACATTTCTGCGGCGTGTGCCGGATACACCTACGGCGTGGGTCAGGCAGACGCCCTGGTGCGTGCTGGCATCTGCAAGAATGTCATCGTCATCGGCGCCGAGAAGCTCTCTGATGTGGTGGATCCCACCGATCGCAGTATCTCCTTCCTGCTCGGTGACGGCGCTGGCGCAGTCATCGTTGGCGCCTCGGATCACACCGGCATTGGACCGACGATCTGGGGATCCGACGGCGAAAAGTGGGACGCGATCCGAATGACGGCAACCTTTGAGGAGTACCGCAACAACCCCACCGAGGTGCCGTGGCCCACGCTGCGACAGGACGGCCAGACCGTGTTCCGCTGGGCAGTGTGGCAGATGGCGAAGGTCGCAAAGGAGACCCTGCAGGCCTCAGGTATTGAGGCTGCAGATCTGGCCGCGTTTATTCCGCACCAGGCGAACATGCGTATCATTGACGAGTTCGCCAAGCAGTTGAAGCTTCCTGATTCGGTGGTGATTGCCCGAGACATCGAGTCGCAGGGCAACACCTCGGCGGCCTCGATTCCGCTGGCCATGCACGCGCTGCTTGCTGAACACCCAGAGCTTTCGGGTGGCCTGGCACTGCAGATCGGGTTTGGGGCCGGCCTCGTCTACGGGGCTCAGGTCGTCGAACTGCCCTAACCTCGGGCGATCCACACGCACTTGTATTCCGCACTTGCAACACCCCCAACCAAAGGAGAAATCAATGGCACACAGCAACGATGAGGTCCTCGCCGGTCTGGCAGAGCTGATCAACGACGAGACCGGCATCGCCGCTGACGTGGTGGCGCTCGACAAGTCGTTCACCGATGATCTCGACATCGATTCGATTTCGATGATGACCATCGTCGTCAACGCCGAAGAGAAGTTCGACGTAAAGATTCCCGATGAAGAGGTCAAGAACCTGAAGACCGTCGGCGACGCTGTCGATTTCATCGTCAAGGCTCAGGCCTAGTTCCCTGCGAGGGGCGGGCTGCGGCCCGCCCCAGCTGGGCCCCTAAGTTTTTTACCTGATTCAGTTTTTCGAGACCACTGCGCGAGGCACGAATATGAGCAAGAAGATCGTCGTCACCGGTATCGGTGCATCATCTCCCCTCGGCGGCACCGCCCGCGAAACCTGGGATGCACTGCTCGCGGGAGTGTCTGGCGCCCATACGCTCGAGTACGACTGGGTCAAACAGTACGACCTGCCGGTGCACTTCGCCGCAGAGGCGAAGGTGCGCCCGTCAGAGGTGTTGGAACGCCAGGTCGCAAAGCGGCTCGATCCCTCCAGCCAGTTTGCGCTGATCGCCGCAATGGAGGCCTTCGCAGACGCGGGCAGCCCGAACATTGCGTCTGAACGACTCGGCGTGGACTGGGCAACCGGTATTGGCGGGCTGTGGTCACTGCTCGACGCGTGGGATACCCTCCGCGAAAAGGGCCCCCGCCGCGTGATGCCGCTGACCGTGCCGATGCTGATGCCTAACGCTCCGGCTGCTGCAGTATCAATGCACTTTGAAGCGCGCGCCTACGCCCGCACGGTCGCCTCAGCCTGCGCCTCAAGCACTGAATCAATCGTCAATGCCTACGAGCATTTGCAGGCCGGACTTGCAGATGTGGTCATCGCGGGTGGATCCGAATCAGCGATTCACCCCATCACCATTGCAGCATTTTCCTCAATGCAAGCCCTGTCAAAGCGCAACGACAGCCCGGCGACTGCCTCCCGCCCCTACTCAGTGGATCGCGACGGCTTTGTGATGGGTGAGGGTGCTGCCGCGCTGGTGCTCGAGACCGAGGAGCACGCACGTGCCCGCGGCGCCCGTATCTACGCTGAGATCGCGGGCGGCGGCGTCACGGCCGACTCGTACCACATCACCGCACCTGAGCCCGAAGGCAAGGGTGCCAGCCGCGCCGTCGAACTCGCACTCACCGCAGCTGGAGCGCAGCCGGATGATGTGACCCACATCAATGCGCACGCCACTTCGACCCCCACCGGAGACGGAGCCGAATACGCCGCGCTGCGCGTGGTCTTTGGTGACCGCGTCGACCGCATCCCCGTCTCAGCCACCAAGGGCGCAACCGGTCACCTGCTCGGCGGCACCGGAGCCCTCGAGGCGGTGTTCACCGTATTGGCAGTATCTGAGCGTGTGGCGCCCCCAACCATCAATGTCTCGGAACAGGATCCCACGATCCCACTCACCATCTCCGCTGCACCACAGCCACTGGGTGATGGGCCGCAGCTGGCAATCTCGAACTCGTTTGGCTTCGGCGGACATAACGCCGTGGTGGCGATCCGCTCGATCGATTCCTAGTCTGGAGCGGGCGCAACGCCCTTCAGCTGACTCGGTGCAGCATGAGGATGGTGGCATCGCCGTCTTCAGCTTGCCGGAAGGCTTCGAGCTCACGATCCCAGGCTTCGCCAAGCGCGAGATGCAGTTCGCGGGTGAGTTGCGCAGCATCTCCTGCGGAGTTGTGGATCGCCGCACGCACGGCGTCTTCACTGAGGACCCCGTTCCCGGCACTGTCCATCTGCATGTGGAAGATACCCAGTGACGGCGTGTGCATCCAACGCCCACCATCCGTCGCAGCGGTCTGATCCTCGGTGATTTCAAAACGCAGCTGTTGCCAACCAAAGAGGGACGATGCGACTGCTGCTGCGGTGCCAACGGGGCCGCGCCACGTCGCTTCAGCGCGCATGGTACCGGGGAGCAAGGGTTGGGGGGTCCAGCGCATTTTTACCACGGCACCAATTTCACGTGCCAGAGCCCACTCCACATGCGGCACCACTGCCTTCGGGCACGAGTGCACGAAAAGTACCCCCGAGGTCATGACCTGCGCGGTTGCTGACGTCATCACGATCCTCCTTGCGATTCGAAACGTCTTCCCCTACGTCGAATCGAGTGAGTATCGCGGGAACACCAGTATCTTGCCACGCTTCTCAGCAGGCAGCAAGATGGGGCGATGCGTTGCACTTACACATCGCCCCATCTCGGGCTTGTAGGGCGTGCGGGACTTGAACCCGCGACCGACGGATTATGAGTCCGCTGCTCTAACCGGCTGAGCTAACGCCCCTGGCGACCTTCCGAGTCTAGCGGAATCACTCCCCTCGATCGGCACGCCCCAGCGCTGCCACAGCGCGACTATTCCGCGTGCGCCTGGGGCACCCCCTCGCCTGAAACCTCGAGCGGGCGCCGCCGCTGGCCGCGTGTTGCGACGAGGCTTGCAACGATCGAAATCGCGATCACCGCGGCCACCACGGCAAGACTCACGGTGGTCGGGATGTAGAACACGTCAATCAGCAACAGCTTGAAGCCGACCCAAACCAGCACCGCCGCCAAACCGAGCTTCAGATAGATGAATCGGTGGATCAGATCCGCCAGCAGGAAGTACATCGCACGCAAGCCGAGGATCGCAAAGGCGTTGGCGGTGAACACGATAAACGGTTCCCGCGTCACGCCGAAGATGGCAGGAATCGAATCGACCGCAAACACAATGTCGGTGATCTCAACGAGTACCAACACCATCAGCAGTGGCGTCGCGAGGAGCACGCCGTTGCGGCGAATGAAGAACTTCTGGTCGTGGAACTCATCAGTCATCGGCACCAAGCGCCGGAACAGACGCACCACCACCGACCGTTCGGGGTGCGGGTGTTCGTTCCGTGTGCGGAACATGCGCCATCCGGTGAAGATCAAGAAGGCACCGAAGAGGTACAGCACCCAGGAGAAGGAGTCAATGAGCGCCGCGCCAGCTGCGATGAAGATACCGCGGAACACTAGTGCACCCAAGACCCCGAGAAACAAGACCCGGTGCTGGAACTGCGGAGGCACTGCGAACGTCGCGAAGATGATCGCCCACACGAAAACGTTGTCGACAGCGAGTGACTTCTCAATCAGATAGCCGGCATAGTACTGCTGGCCGTATTCCGCACCCCAGACGTTCCAGACGACCAGACCGAAGCTCACGCCCAATACCACCCACACCAGGGACCAAGCGGCTGCTTCACGAACGCGAATCACGTGCGCATGCCGGTGAGCAATGAGATCCACCGCCAACATCAGCAGGATGGCCCCGATCACTGCGAACCAAGCCCATAACGGAACAGACATTTCAACCTCCACTTGTCATCGTGAAGGTCTCGTCAGCGCCACGGTGGTGGGCCCAACGCACCGGATCCCACTCGGGAACGTATTGACGATGCGCTGCGAGGAGTACTCCCCTTCTGAATGAAGATTATAGCCAGACTTTTCGCGACTGCGCAGACACAATTGCGTGACCACTTGACAATTCTGATACCCCTGGGGGTATAGTTAGATCATCGATACCCACCCGGGTATTTCAGTCACATCGGCACCCCCAGGAGGACACACATGTTGCTGGAGCGCATCTACGACGAAGACTTGGCACAGGCGAGCTACTTCATCGGCTGCCAGGCTAAGGGAGAGGCCATCGTGGTCGACCCTCGTCGGGATATTGACGAGTACCTGGCGATCGCCGCCAAAAATGGCATGCGGATCGTCGCTGTGACCGAGACTCACATCCATGCTGACTACCTCTCCGGAACCCGTGAGCTTGCCGCACGCACCGGCGCCACCACCTACGTGTCTGACGAGGGTGGCCCCGACTGGACCTACGGAGCGGCGTTCGATGACGCGGTGCGCATGAAGGATGGTCACGAGATCACCCTCGGAAACATCACCGTGAAGGGGGTCCACACCCCGGGTCACACGCCTGAGCACTTCTCGTTCCTCATCACCGACGGCGCTCAGTCTCCGGAGCCCGGCTTCATGCTGACCGGCGATTTCGTGTTCGTGGGCGACCTCGGCCGCCCCGACTTGCTGGACGAGGCGGCGGGGGGCGTGGACACTCGCTTCGGCGGTGCGCGCGACCTCTTCGCGAGCCTGCGTGATCGCTTCCTGACCCTGCCTGACTATGTGCAGGTACTTCCTGCACACGGCTCCGGCAGCGCCTGCGGCAAGGCTCTGGGTGCAATTGCCATGACCACAGTGGGATACGAGCGTAACTTCTCGTGGTGGGCTCCGTACCTGCGCAACAACGACGAGCAGGGCTTCATCGACGAACTGCTCAGCGGACAGCCGGACGCTCATGCCTACTTCGCACGCATGAAGGTGCAGAACAAGGTCGGCCCCGAGGTGATCGGTGAGGTTCCCGAGATTGTCGAGTACACCGCCGAGCGCCTCGCACAGGAACTCGCTGAGGGACGTGCCATCTTCGTTGACACCCGAGGCAACCGCGAAGTGCACCTGGGCACTGTCGAAGGTGCGCTGAACGTCCCCGGCGTCGCGAAGGCTGCCAGCTACGGTGCGTGGGTCGTTGACCCGGAGCGGGACACCACTCCCCTGGTGTTGCTGGCTGACGACGCTGAGATGGCTGAGGAGATGCGCGATCACTTGGTGCGCGTCGGCATTGACTCGGTACGCGGCTACATCACCTCACTCGAGGGACTCGAGCTCGTCACGCCGCGACTGGTACAGCCGGCTGATCTCGCATCGTTCCCGCATGTGATGTTGCTCGATGTGCGCAACAAGACCGAGTTCGCCGAGGGACACATCCCCGGCGCGGTGCAGCTCTCGGGCGGCCGCGTGATGTGGCACCTCGATCAGCTCCCGAAGGACGGCACCATCGTGACCTACTGCCAGAGCGGTGTGCGCAACAGTGTGGCCGCATCTGGGCTGCGACGAGCCGGGTACGACGTCGTCGAGCTCGACGGCAGCTACCTCGGGTGGATCGCGGTTGCGGGCCACACCCCAGAACTGATCGCCGCCTAATCGACTGAGATCCACCCCGAGCAAGGAAACTACCGATGGAACTGAATCTCATCATCGCACTGGCACTCGCAGTGCTCGTGGGGCTCTCGCTCGGTCTGCTCGGTGGTGGCGGATCGATCCTGACGGTGCCCATCCTCACCTATGTGGTGGGGATGGGCCCGCAGGAGGCCATCGCTGCCTCGTTGTTCATCGTCGGCACGACCAGCGCGTTTAGCGTGCTGTCACACGCCCGAGCTGGGCGAGTACGCTGGAAAACCGGAGTGATATTCGGCCTTGCGGGCATGCTCGGCGCCTTCGCCGGCGGTATTGTGGGCGGTTTCATCCCCGGAGTCGTGCTGATGGTGCTGTTTTCGGTGATGATGGTCGTCACTGCCACTGCCATGATTCGGGGCCGCAAGACAAAGGCAGGCGCCGACGGCGAGACGAACGAACCCAAGTCTCTGCCGATCGCTCGCATTCTGCTCGATGGTTTCCTGGTTGGCCTGGCCACCGGACTTGTGGGTGCTGGCGGTGGGTTCTTGATCGTGCCCGCGCTCAACCTACTGGGCGGCATCCCAATCGCGATCGCTGTCGGCACCTCCCTCCTGGTCATCACGATGAAGTCGTTTGCAGGGCTCGCGGGGTACCTGTTCTCCGTGCAGATCCAGTGGCCGATTGTCTTGGCCTTCACCGGGGTCGCGATCGCGGGATCCTTCATTGGCGCGAAACTCTCCGGTGTGGTCCCGGAAAAGGCACTGCGCAAGACCTTCGGCTACTTTGTACTTGCAGTCGGCATGTTCGTGCTCTTGAAGGAAGTCCCGCAGCTCATAACCGGGACCCCTCTGTTCTAGCTTGAGTGCTCGGCATCGAGTGCTCTCCACCTTCCATCTGTCATTACGTTCAATTCACCACAAGGAGTCACCATGATTCGCACCATCATCGCCGCCGCCGCAGGTCTCGCCCTCGTTGGCACCCTCACTGCGTGCAGCAGCGCCAGCGCTGAGCCGGTAGAAGTCGGCCCGAACACCATCGTGCTCGATGTACGCACACCCGAAGAAACATCCGCCGGCTACCTCGAAGGTGCCCAGCTGCTCGATTTTAATGGCGGCGAGTTCGCGGCTGCCCTGCCGACGCTTGACCCTGACGCGGAGTACCTCGTGTACTGCCGCTCAGGCAACCGTGCCGGTCAGGCCATCGCGATGATGCAACAGCAGGGCTTTGAGAACGTCACCAACCTCGGTTCACTCGAGCAGGCGGCGTCGGCCACTGGTCTGCCGGTCGTGCGCTAGCACGCGCGCTGCGCGCCTCGAGCGCGCGACCGAATGGGCGAGAACGTGTGTTTCACCTCGAGCGAAGCGCACCTTCTCGCCCATCTGCGTACTCACACAGAAATCATTCGGTGGGGGCTGGCTGTGCTGATTCCAACGCAGAATGACCCGCCTGCGGGTGAAACTTCGCAAGACCCAGCACACCAATGAGGGCGATCAGCCCGGTTGCAATGAACACCAGCACGGCCCACACCGGCGCTCCCGCTGCCTCATTCAGCACCACAATACCGATCAGCACGGCCACCAGTGGATCAATCACTGTCAGGCCAGCAATCACCAAGTCTGGCGGACCCGACGAGTACGCGTTTTGCACAAACACCATGCCGAGTAGCGCGCCAATCAGCAGCGCCGCCACACACGCCCAGGTCAGCCATTCAAATTGATCCTGCTGCAACCGCCCGATCACTGCTTTAGCGAAGGTCGCTACGAAGCCATAGAGCACGCCAGCACCGACCACGTACACCAGGGCGATGGCATGGTGTCGCAGCAGCACGAAAGCGATGACTGCTGCGACCAGCACCACAGCGAAGATCACGAGAATGGTGATGAGCTTCTGATCTGTGACCGGTCGATCTGCCGCAGTAAACGCAGCAACGAAGACAAACAAAACGATGCCGCCCACGCACATCGCGATCGAGGCCTTGACCCTGCGGCCCAGATGCACACCGCTGACCCGCGTGTTCAGGATCGCCGTAATGACCAGCGCAAACACACCGACCGGCTGCACGACAATCAATGGGGCGAGCGACAGTGACGCTATCTGAAACACCACCGCAAGCCCGAGCAGAGACGAACCTACGACCCAAGATGGCCGCCGAAACAGGTTGAGCACGTGGCGCAGTGACAGGCCAGCGCCCGCACTCAGCCCAATGATGCGCTCCACTTTGTTCAGACCGCGCGACTGATATTGCGCTCCAAACGACATCAGCGCTGCCCCAACCAACGCCAACGGGATTCCCCAGAACTGCACCGGGTTCAGCGACACGGCCTCAGCCAGTTCGTTGGAGAGGTCTCCGTCGGCAAGCAGCAGTGTCGTGATCACGCATTCACGCTACCCTGTCAGCACGCTGCAGGGGCCTCTATGCGGTGGAGTGTTGACTGAACGCTATTCTTCACCGCGCATAATCTCAACCAGCCGACGCGCCGCTCTCTCCACCTCATCATTCACGATGATGACATCGAACTCCTCTGCAGCTGCCAGCTCAACTTTCGCTGTTTCGAGCCGTCGCGCGCGTTCTTCTTCGTCCTCGGTGCCGCGACCGACGAGCCGATTCACGAGCTCGTCCCAACTGGGCGGGCTTAAGAACACCAAGCGCGCACCGGGCATGCTCGCGCGCACCTGCCGAGCACCCTGCAAGTCAATTTCGAGCAGCACGAGCTCGCCGCGCTCCCCAGCTTCCACCACAGGACCGCGGGGAGTGCCGTAGCGGTGCGAATTGTGCACGGTTGCCCACTCGAGGAGTTCGTCGCCGGCGAGCATCCGGTCAAAGGTTTCGTTATCAACGAAGAGATAATGCTGCCCGTGTACTTCGCCGGGTCGGGGGGCCCGAGTAGTCACGGAGACCGAATGCTTCACTTCAGGGAAGTGCTCACGCACGTAGGCGGCAACCGTTCCCTTCCCGACCGCTGTGGGTCCGGCAAGCACCGTGAGTGCCGGTCTCCCAGCAACTTCAATCACACCGCTGCGTTCCTTCACGTACGTCTCCAGTCGTTCACGCTGCACACGCCCCAAACCACCGAGGCGTTTCCGCGGCGAAATCTGCAATTCCTCGAGCAGTTTCTGCGCCTTCACTTCCCCCACCGACGGGAACGTCTGCAGGAACTCCGTCACACGAACCGATGCGGCGGGTTCTGTTCCGTCGCTCGCATCCCGCAGCACTCGCAATGGGGAGGTCTCACCGGCACGCAAACGCTGCTTCAGTTCGGCACGCGCGCGGCGGGCAGCAACCGCGGCACGATTCGCCGCCACGCGATCCACCGCTGGCATCGGCGCACGCGTCACCGCGCTCTGTTCAGTCATTGCATCTCCCCAGTGGATCGGCCTCGGTATGCCACTAGGCCAATTCTGCCAGGGCGCTGCCGATCGCCTCAGACCGGGCCCGGATGCGCGAAACCAGACCGTTCGCACCGCCACGCAAGATACTGCGCGACTCGTTTGCGAGCAGGGCACGGCCGAGTCCACCGAAAATCTGGGACGCCTCTTCAATGTGCGCCCCCTGATGCCCAAAGCCCGGCGCCAACACCGGCAGAGCGGGTCCGGGAGTCGGCGCCGCCACATCAATACCGAAATCTGCCAGGTGCAGCGTGGCACCCAGCACGACACCCAGCGATCCCACGGCAGCGGTCGCGTCATGCTTGCGATTGAATTCCTGTGCGTCGGCAATCATGCTCGCCGCGACCGTGTGCGAGTCTTCGCGCACGGCGGATTGCACAGCGCGTGCCTCTGGGTTAGAGGTGGCGGCAAGCACGAACAATCCCTTGCCGTGTTCGCGCACATGTGAGAAGGCACCCTCGAGCGTACCGAAGCCCTGATAGGCGACGACGGTCATCGCATCGGCCTCAAGCGGGGCCCCCGGTGCCAGCCAGGCATCCGCGTAGGCAGCGAAGCTCGAGCCGATATCGCCGCGCTTCACATCAGCCACAATGAGCAGCCCAGCGGCGCGCGCATCCGCAAACACCCGTTCCAGTGCGGTGAAACCTGCCGCGCCAAAGCGTTCAAAGAACGCGATCTGTGGCTTGACACAGGCCGCCACGCCGGCAGCTGCGGCCACCACGTCACGTCCCATGCGTTCCGCGCCGGCCGCGTCATCGGAGAGGCCCCAATCACTCAGCAGCGGGGCGTGGGGGTCAATACCCGCGCACAGGTGCCGGCTCGCCGCAAACTCAGCGGCGAGCCGATCACCGAAGGCCACACTCACCGGGCGGCTGCCTCTCGCTCTGCCTGGCGATCGAGCTCATACTCCTGCAGCGACCGCACCTCAAAGGTGTCGACCTGCGCCGAGATCGCGCCCACCGCAGCAGACAGTTCAGAGACGGTCGTGAAGATCGGCTTGTCGGCGGCAACTGCGGCAGCACGAATCTCGTAGCCATCAGCCCGTGCGGAACTCCCCGACGGCGTGTTGACGATCATGTCGATTTCACCCCGGTTGATGAGATCCACAATGGTGTCTCCATCAGCGTGCTCAGAATGCTTGCGCACGGTCTCGGTTTCGATGCCATTGCGGGCAAGCACCACCTGGGTACCCTGCGTCGCGACCAGGCGGTACCCGAGTTCTTGCAGGCGGAGAGCGGGCAGCACAATCGCGCGCTTGTCGCGATCCGCCACTGAAATAAACACCGTGCCGGCCTTCGGTAGCTCACTGCCAGCCGCGGACTGGCTCTTGGCGAACGCACGGGGGAAGTCACGGTCCATGCCCATCACTTCACCGGTCGAACGCATCTCTGGCCCGAGCAGCGAGTCAACCACCAGACCCTCGTGCGTACGGAACCGCTTGAACGGCAGGACGGCCTCTTTCACCGCGATCGGTGCATCGATCGGAGCTCGAGAGCCATCACGCTCCGGCAGCAGACCAGCGTCGATCAGCTGCTGAATCGACTCCCCCGCCATAATGCGCGAAGCTGCCTTAGCGAGTGGGATGCCGAGCGCTTTCGACACGAACGGCACCGTGCGCGAGGCGCGCGGATTGGCTTCAAGCACGTACAACACACCCTGGCCGATCGCGAACTGCACGTTCAGCAGACCGCGCACACCAATACCGCGGGCAATGCCGAGCGTCGCTTCGCGCACCGCTGCGATCTGATCGTGGCCCAGGGTGACCGGCGGCAGGGTGCAGCTGGAGTCACCCGAGTGCACGCCAGCCTCTTCGATGTGCTCCATCACGCCGCCAACGTAGAGCTGCTCGCCGTCGTAGAGCGCGTCAACGTCGATCTCTACGGCGTCATCGAGAAAGCGATCCACCAGCAAGGGGTAGCCCGGACCCACCAGGGCGTGCCCGGCAATCCGCGTGAAGTAGCCACGCAGCGCCGCGGTGTCGTACACAATCTCCATGCCGCGGCCGCCCAACACGAAGGACGGACGCACCAGCACCGGGTAGCCGATCTCTTCGGCGACGCGGATCGCGCCCTCCTCGTCGATCGCCGTGCCGTTGCGCGGCGCGAGCAGCCCGGCCTGCTCCAAGATGCCCGAGAACGCACCGCGCTCTTCAGCCAGATCAATCGCCTCCGGCGAGGTGCCGAGAATCGGCACACCGGCATCTTTAAGCGGCTGCGCGAGCCCCAGCGCAGTCTGACCACCGAGTTGCACCACCACACCCAGCAGTTCACCGCTCTGCTGTTCCGCGTAAATCACCTCGAGCACGTCTTCAAGGGTCAGCGGCTCGAAGTACAGGCGATCAGAGGTGTCGTAATCGGTGGAGACCGTTTCGGGGTTGCAGTTAATCATGATGGTTTCGTAGCCCGCCTCTGACAGGGCAAACGAGGCGTGCACGCAGGAATAGTCGAATTCGACTCCCTGACCGATGCGGTTCGGACCGGAGCCGAGAATCACGATCTTCTTGCGATCAGACGGGATGACCTCGGTCTCGAAGTCATACGAGGAGTAGTGGTACGGCGTCAGAGCCGGGAACTCGCCCGCACAGGTGTCAACGGTCTTAAAGACGGGTCGCAAGCCGAGACCATGTCGCAGGCCACGCACCTCAGACTCAGAGATGCCGCGAATAGCGGCGATCTGGGCGTCAGAGAAACCGTGTTCCTTCGCCTCGCGCAACACCTCAGCCGTGAGCTGCGGCGCAGCCTGCACGGCGACCGCAATCTCGTTAATGAGTTGGATCTGATCCAGGAACCAGGGGTCAATGGCGGTCGACTCAAACACCTGCTCGATCGTCGCACCGAGGCGGAGTGCCTGCTGCACGTCAACGATGCGCCCGTCGGTCGGTCGCTTGATCGACTCCAGCAGTTCCTCGACCGTGCGTGTTTCCTCACCCCAGTGGAAAGAGGTACCGCGCTTCTCGAGCGAGCGCAGCGACTTCTGCAAAGCGGTAGTGAAGTTTCGACCGATCGCCATCGCCTCGCCCACCGACTTCATGGTGGTGGTCAACGTGTCATCAGCCGCTGGGAACTTCTCGAAGGCAAAACGAGGCGCCTTCACCACGACGTAGTCGATGGTCGGTTCGAAGCTTGCTGGCGTCTTCTGCGTGATGTCATTCGGAATCTCGTCAAGACGATAGCCCAGAGCAAGCTTCGCCGCGATCTTCGCAATCGGGAATCCAGTCGCCTTCGATGCAAGAGCCGAAGAGCGGGACACGCGCGGGTTCATCTCAATGACGATGACCCGGCCGGTCTTCGGATCCACCGCGTATTGAATATTGCAACCACCGGTATCGACACCCACCCGACGAATAATGTCGATGCCGATGTCGCGCAGTTTCTGATATTCGCGATCGGTGAGGGTCAGCGCAGGAGCCACGGTAATAGAGTCACCGGTGTGCACACCGACGGCGTCAACGTTCTCGATGGAACACACCACGACCGTATTGTCGGCCTGGTCGCGCATCAGCTCGAGCTCGTACTCTTTCCAGCCCAGGATCGATTCTTCGAGCAGTACCTCACTGGTAGGGCTGTAGTGCAGACCGTCACCGGCGATGCGGATCAGGTCTTCCTCGGTGTACGCGAAGCCTGAACCGAGACCACCCATGGTGAATGACGGGCGAACCACCAGTGGGTAACCGAGATCTTTCGCGTACTCGAGACACTCGTCGAGCGTGTGCGCAATGTATGACTTCGCGACCTCCGCGCCAGACTCGATCACCAGATCCTTGAAGATCTGACGGTCTTCACCGCGTCGGATTGCATCGACCTTTGCGCCAATCAGCTCAACGTTGTACTTCTCGAGGATGCCGCGCTCGTGCAGTTCCATGGCGGCGTTGAGAGCCGTCTGCCCGCCCAGAGTGGGCAGGATCGCGTCGGGCTTTTCCTTCTGAATAATCGTCTCGATCACTTCAGGGGTGATCGGCTCAACGTACGTGGCGTCGGCAAAATCGGGGTCGGTCATGATCGTGGCGGGGTTCGAGTTCACCAGGATGACGCGCACCCCCTCTTCTCGCAGCACACGGCAGGCCTGGGTGCCGGAGTAGTCAAACTCACAGGCCTGACCGATCACAATCGGGCCAGAACCGATCACGAGGACGGAGTTGATATCTGAACGCTTAGGCATGTGCGGGGGCTCCCTGGGTTGCGGTGCCGGTTGCACGCTGCTGCACGAGCGTGCGGAATCGGTCGAAGAGATAGAAGGCGTCGTGCGGACCTGCGGCCGCTTCCGGATGGTACTGCACGGAGAATGCGGGGATGTCGAGACATTCAAGACCCTCAACCACCTGGTCGTTGAGGCTAATGTGGCTCACACGCACGCGGCCGAAACCAGCGGGTGACTCGGCTTCGCCCTCAAGCGGGGCGTCGACTGCGAATCCGTGGTTCTGCGCGGTGATCTCGACCTTGCCAGTTTCCCGATCCAGCACCGGCTGGTTGATTCCGCGGTGTCCGAACGGCAACTTGTAAGTGCCGAACCCGAGTGCGCGCCCCAGAAGCTGATTACCGAAGCAGATACCGAAATAGGGGATCCCGTCGCGCAGCAGGTCTTGGAGCAACTGCACCTGGCGGTCACTGGCCGCTGGATCACCGGGGCCGTTGGAGTAGAACAGTGCGTCTGGGGCCAGTGCGCGAATCTCTGCCAGCGTCGTCGACGCTGGCAGCACCACAACGTCAAAGCCGTGCTCAGAGAGATACGTCAGGGTTGCACGCTTCACACCCAAATCGAGCACGGCGATGATTCCGACACGGTCCACACCCGGCGCTGCGGGGATGTCATAGCGTTCAGGGGTCGTGACCACCTCAGAAAGGTTCTTCCCTGCCATGCTTTCTTGCTCGCGCACCAGTTGCAGTTGCTGTTCGGAGCTCAGTGCGTAGGACGCGCCCGAGAACACGCCCGCGCGCATCGCACCGCTGGACCGGATCTTGCGAGTGATCGCACGAGTGTCCACTCCAGAGATCCCCACCACCCCATCACGCACCAGATCTTCGTCGAGGGATCGCTGGGCACGGAAGTTCGAGACCCGCCGCGCAGGGTCACGAACCACGAAACCCGAGACCCAAATCTTGCTCGACTCCATATCGGTATCGTTCGCGCCGGTGTTGCCGATGTGCGGGGCTGTCATCAGCACGATCTGCCCGGCATAGGACGGATCAGTGAGGGTTTCTTGGTAGCCGGTCATGCCGGTAGAGAAGACCACCTCGCCGAGGGTGTGGCCGGTTGCACCGTAGGCGCGACCTTCATAGCGGGTGCCATCCTCGAGTACGAGCACGGCAGGGCCGCTGGGCACGGCGCTCGCCGGCGGCGCAGTGGGCGCGGACTGCGTGATGGTCATTGGGCATCCTCCTGAGTGGTATGTGGTTCTGCATCGTGAGGGGAATCGACGACGATTGCCTCGATAGCCTCAGTAAATTCACGCTGCTTGGCAGCATCATCAAAACGAAAACTGGATTCCAGCGCTCGGTCTCCTGCGTCCCAGCACAGGAGAGCAAGCCCGTCCTTCTCGACGGCTTTGCCGACACGAACTCCGGCAGAGCCACTGCCCCGCAACTGCGCGAGCGAGATATGCACCGGCTGCTCGCCGGTAACCTGCACCGTCACCCCGTCACGGAACACAGCGACATGGGCCCGACCGCGGTAGCGCAGGCCGGGAGCCGCCACTCGGACGAGGGGTTCGCCGACAGGAGTCGTGGACACATAGCTGAGCTCGTGGAACTCGGCCAGGAGTTCGCCGCTCGGTGCCAGCTGCGTGCCGCGCACGTCGGCATCGCGTCGCGCGCGAGCCCGCCAACCCCACCACATTCCGATGAAGGCGAGGATGACGATCGCGGCGAAGATCAGCGCGAAGACGGGCCGACTCATAGCGTGTCCCCCGGTGTGTCCTGGGCTGCCCGTGCTGCGGCAGCGACCACCGCAGCATCAACCAGTGCGCCGGCATCGAGCGTTACGTACCCCCGACGGATAGTGGTGTGCACGCGACCGGGAAGCTCCATACCGAGATACGGCGAATTCGTGCTGCGACCGTGGAGGCGTTGCAGGTCGAAGACGCTGTTGCCGGTGGGATCGATGAGCACGAGGTCGGCGGGCCGATCCACTGTCAGCGATGTCGGATGCCCCTGCAAGCCGCCGATCATCGCCGGCCGCTGCGACAGCAGCTGCTCAAGCTCCGCGAAACTCGCATTTCCGGTGTGTACCAGCGCTTCCAGCGCAATTGACACTGCCGATTCGAGACCGACCATGCCGAAAGCCGCCGCATCCCACTCGCATTCCTTGGCTTCCGTGGGGTGCGGAGCATGATCGGTGGCGATGATGTCGATCACTCCCTCTGCGACAGCCTGCCGCAGCGCCTGCACGTCGCTGTCACGCCGCAGCGGCGGGTTGACCTTGTAGCGGGGGTCGTAGCTGCGTACCAGGTCTTCGGTGAGAAGCAAGTGGTGCGGGGTCACCTCGGCCGTCACCTGCACGCCGCGCGCTTTTGCCCAGCGCACCACCTCAACCGAACCAGCGGTCGACAGGTGGCAGATGTGCAGGCGCGCGCCGATGTGCTCAGCGAGTAAGACGTCACGGGCGATGATCGATTCCTCGGCGACCGCGGGCCAACCTTTGAGACCGAGCTCACTGGAGAGCGCGCCCTCATTCATTTGCGCAGATTCTGTCAGACGTGGATCCTGAGCGTGCTGCGCGATCACGCCGTCGAACGTTTTCACGTACTCGAGCGCACGCCGCATCAGCAGGGAATCGTGCACGCACTTGCCGTCGTCAGAGAAGACACGCACCGCCGCGCGCGACTGCGCCATGGCGCCAATTTCACTCAGTCGTTCACCCGCGAGGTCCTCGGTCACTGCACCGATGGGCCGCACGGTGGCGTACCCTGCGGCATCACCGAGCGCCTGCACCTGCTCCACCACACCGGCAGTGTCAGCCACCGGCAGCGTGTTGGCCATCGCAAACACACTCGTGAAGCCGCCAGCCGCAGCCGCGCGCGTGCCCGTGAGCACCGTTTCGCTCTGCTCAAACCCGGGTTCGCGAAGGTGCGTGTGCAGGTCTACCAGGCCGGTGAAGGCAACGAGACCGGAGGCGTCAATCACCCGCTCGCCGTCGTGGGCGACGAGGTCAGTACCGCGCTCAACGATGCGACCATCGGCAATGCGCAGATCAACCGCCGGCGCAGCTGTGATCGCAGCAGAACGCTCGGTAAGGTCAGCGGCCAATCGTGCGCCGCGAATCAAAATTCCTGGATTGTGCGTCATGCGTGATCCGTTCGTTCGCCGGAAAGGAGAAGGTAGAGCGAAGCCATGCGCACGGAGACGCCATTGGCCACCTGTTCGAGCACCGTCGAGCGCTCACTGTCAGCTGCGGCTGAGCTGATCTCGAGCCCGCGGTTCATGGGGCCTGGATGCATCACCAGCGCACCCGCGGGCAACCGCGAGAGACGAGCGTCGTCGAGGCCCCAGTTGCGCGCATACTCGCGTTCATTGGGGAAAAATGCCGCGTGCATGCGCTCGGTTTGGATGCGCAGCATCATCACCACGTCGGGCTGATCCAGGCGGATCGCCTCGTCGAGCGAGTGACGCACCGTCGCAGGCCAGTCACGCACGCCATAGGGTTGCAGGGTTTCAGGCGCGACGAAGGTAACCTGTGCCCCGAGGGTCTTCAGCAACCACAGGTTGCTGCGCGCAACGCGAGAGTGCGCAAGATCACCCACGATGACAACTGACACCCCGTCGAGGTCGCGGCCTCGGCTGGCTGCCTCACCGAATAGCCGCCGACGCATCGTGAAGGCGTCGAGCAGCGCCTGCGTGGGATGCTCATGTGTGCCATCGCCAGCATTCAGCACGCCGGCGCTGATCCAACCACTGCGTGCGAGTCGTTCGGGTGCGCCGCTCGCTGGGTGGCGGATCACGACGCCATCGGCACCGATCGCCTGCAGGGTCTGCGCGGTGTCCTTCAGTGATTCGCCTTTACTTACTGAGGAACCCTTCGCGCTGAAGTTAATGACGTCTGCGCTCAGACGCTTCGCAGCCGCCTCGAAGGAAATGCGCGTGCGCGTGCTGTCTTCGTAGAACAGGTTGACCACTGTCTTGCCGCGCAGCGTCGGCAGTTTCTTCACCTCGCGCTGCTGCGTTGCCGCCATGTCTTCGGCGGTGTCGAGAATGCGCAGCGCGTCTTCTCGACCCAGCGTGCGGGTGTCGAGCAGATGTCTCACTCGGTCACCTCCACGGGAGTGGAGATCGTGACCTCATCGATCCCGTCGTGCTCGTGCAAACGCACAGAGATGCGCTCATGTTTGGCACTGGGCAAGTTCTTACCGATGTAATCAGCGCGAATGGGTAGCTCACGATGTCCCCGATCAATGAGCGCTGCCAGACGCACCACCCGTGGCCGCCCGTGATCGTTCAGCGCATCAAGCGCTGCCCGCACCGTGCGGCCCGAAAAGAGCACGTCATCAACCAGCACCACCGTCGCACCGTCGACGCCACCATCAGGCATGTCAGTCGGCTGCGGTGATCGGGTGGGATTGTGGGCGAGATCGTCTCGATACATCGTCACGTCGAGACTCCCGACCGGCACCTCAATGCCCTCAATCCGAGAGATCGTGTCGGCGATGCGCCGAGCGAGCATGGTGCCGCGAGTGGGAATACCCACCAGGATCAGACCAGAGGCACCCTTGTTTGCCTCAATGATCTCGTGCGAAATACGGGTCAACGCCCGCGTGATTTCGGCACCCTCAAGCACCGTACGCGTTGCCATATCACCGCCCCCCTTCTGCGCCTCACGGGACGCCGTTAAAGAAGTGCTGTTACCTTGTCGATCTTAGCGTGCTCGCGCGTGCTCAGCGATCCGCCCAAGCACGCCATTAACGAAGCGCCCGGAATCGTCAGTCGAATACTGCTTCGCAAGTTCAACAGCCTCATCGATCGCAACGGGGACGGGTACCTCGTCGTTATGCAGAATTTCCCATGACGACAGGCGCAGCAGCGCCCGATCGACATTCGGCATCCGGTCGAGCGTCCAACCCTGCGCGTAGCTACTAATCAGCTCATCGATTTCGTCACGGTGGTCGGCGACCCCGTCAACAATCTCACGGGCGTACAACCACGACTCCATGCGCTCAGGTTCGCCAGCCGCACGCTTTGCCTCCGCGGCCACGATCTCGGCGAGGTCCACCCCGCGCACGTCAGCTTGGAAGAGCATATCGAGAGCCCGCTTGCGGGCTTTCGTGCGAGCACTCACCGCGCGACTAGTCGTTCACACGGCCGAGGTAGTCACCCGTGCGGGTGTCAACCTTGACCTTGGTGCCGACCTCGAGGAACAGCGGCACCTGAATCTCGGCACCGGTCTCGACGGTTGCAGGCTTCGTGCCACCGGTCGAGCGGTCACCCTGCAAGCCAGGCTCGGTATAGGTGATCTCGAGCACGACAGACGCAGGCAGCTCGATGTAGAGCGGCTCGCCCTCGTGCAGTGCGATCTGCACCTGCTGGTTCTCCAGCATGAAGTTCTTGGCATCTCCGACCACCGTGCCGGATACGGTCAGCTGGTCGTAGTCCTGCTGATCCATGAAGACAAAGTCCGCGCCATCCTGGTAGAGGTACTGGAAGTCGCGGCGATCCACGGTGGCGGTCTCAATTTTGGCGCCAGCATTGTAGGTCTTGTCGATGATCTTTCCCGACACCACGTTCTTCTGCTTGGTACGCACGAAAGCGCCACCCTTACCTGGCTTCACGTGCTGGAACTCGACAACGCTCCACAGTTGGCCGCCTTCTTTGATGACGGTGCCGTTCTTGATGTCGTTCGAGGTGGCCATGTGCTCGCTTTCGCCGGATTACTGACTAACCCAAGAAGTCTACACACCATCCCCCTGAACCCGCTGTATGGTGCATGTCATGCACATGCTGCCCCGCACTCTCCTGCACGCGCTGCTGCTCAGCCGACGCGCACCAAGGATTCCCATCACCGGCGTCGCGCGCTCGACATTTCGCGTGTGGCCCACGGACCTCGACATTCTCCGGCACATGAATAACGGGAAGTATCTCTCGGTCATGGATATCGGCCGCTTCGCACTGATGCAGCACACCGGGCTCGACACCGTGTTTAGCCGCGAGCGCTGGTATCCGGTGGTGGTCGGGCAGACGATTTCGTACCGCAAATCGCTGCTGCCGTGGCAGCGATTCACCATCGAATCCCGCATTCTTGGCTTCGACGAGCAGGCGGTCTACATTGAGCAACGGTTCGTTCGCCCTGACTCCGCTGGTCAGCCAGAGATCTATGCGCGCGCTGTCGTGCGGGGTCGCATTCTGCGAAGAGGCGGCGGTGTGGTGCCCGTGACCGAACTCATGCAGAAGACGGGTGCGGATCGCGCCGAGTTCAACGTTCCAGCAGCGGTACTCGCATGGGGCAGTGCCACTCGTCTTCCCTCAACCCGCGATGCCGCACCCAGTGTGTGGGCCTCGGGGTCGGAATCAGTTCACGCGTTCGAGTAGCGCGATGAACATCGCGTCGGTGCCATGCCGATGCGGCCACAGTTGCACACTCAGCGAGTCACCGGCCAAGTCAAGGGGTTCGCGAGCCACTGCGTTGAGCGCCTGTTTCGCATCCAGCTCGCGCACTTCGGGGTGACGCCGTAACGCTGCCTCAAGAGTGACGCGGGTCTCTGCCAGGTGCGGTGAACAGGTCACATAAGCAAGTATCCCGCCAGGTGCGAGATGAGTAATTGCCGCATCAAGCAGCTGGCCCTGCAAAGCGGTAAGTTCTGGCAAATCGCTGGGCTGCTTGCGCCAGCGAGCTTCGGGTCGCCTGCGCAGCGCACCCAGGCCGGAACACGGCGCGTCCACCAGGATACGGTCGTAGCGCGTCGCAGCTGCGTCCTCCTGGAATGCCGCCTCGCTGCGCCCATCGTGTGACTCCACCGAGACCACCTCGGCTGACGCGATGATTGCATTGCGTACCAGCTGGGCGCGGTGGTCCGACACCTCATTAGCGCGAACCGTAGCTCCCACGAGACGTGCTTCGGCACCCAACACCGCGGTCTTGCCGCCGGGTCCGGCGCAGAGATCGAGCCAACGTTCGCCCTGTCGAGTCGGGTGTGCCCGCGTGAGAGCCAACGCGGCCAGCTGCGAACCCTGATCTTGCACCCGTACGAAACCGTCTGGCACGTCAAGTGCCGCGATCGCCGAGGCGGGATCCCCGCCCTCCAATTCAAGGCCCAGTGGCGAGGGCCCCGCGACGATCACCCCGTGCTCACTGCCCAGCACTGCCGCCGTTTCCGGGTCAATATCGGCCCCCGGCAGCACGGCAACGCCCACGCGCGGGGCAGCATTGTCTGCGGCGAGCAGTGCCGGAAGTTCTGCCTCGCGGCCTTCCGCGCGCAGGGCATCGCGCAGCGCGCGGAGCACCCATGTGGGGTGCGAGGTAGCAATTGCCAGTGCTTCGTCTGGATTCGCAGCTGATTCTGCGAGTCGGGCATCCCATTCCTCAGGAGTGGCACGACCGACGGTGCGCAGTACGCCGTTCACAAACCCTGCAGCACTCGCATTGGCCACCAGTCGCTGCAGTTCCACGCTCTCGTTCACTGCGGCGTGAGCCGCGGTGCGCATGCTCAGCAGCTGATGCACGCCCAGACGTAATACATTTCGCGTGCGCGGATCCACCTGGGCGATGGGTCGACCTGCGGCAAGTTCGATGATGCGGTCGTAACGGCCGAGACCACGCAGCGTGCCTGCGGCGAGCTCGGTTGCGAGACCAGCATCACGACGATCCAGTCGCGCGGCACGAATTCTTGCCGCGAGGGCAAGGTTCGCGTACGCGTCGCGCTCTTCAACGTCCCGCAACACGTCGTAAGCAACAAGGCGTGCGGGCGATACGGCAGCAGACTGCGGAGCACGCTGACGTGCAGGGCGCTGGCCACGCGAGTTGTCCGGTCGCCGCCGTGCCCCGGTCATCGCAGCACCGCCTGACCGCCGCGCCCGCGGAGCCAGTCAGCACCAGCCATCGCAGGCTTTCCTGCGGGCTGTACCCGCACTAGTTCAAGAGCGCCGTCTGTGAGCTGCAACACGGCCTTCCCCTCGCGCAGCTGCACCGCCCCCACCGCAATATCGGGAAGCGGCGCAGCAGGCACGAGCTCATGCAGCTTCAACGCGGCGTCTTCGAAACTGACATACGCGCCCGGCTCCGGCGTCACTCCTGCCCAGTGCGCAAGCACGCGGGCGGCAGTCTCCCGCAAATCGAGCGCGCCGTCTTCTCTCGCAAGTTTGTGCGCGTAGCTCGGTTCCCCCGTTTGCGGAGTACCCGCGGCAGGGTCGCTGGCGAGCAGTTGCACGGCACGCAGCAGTGTGGGTACTCCGGACTCAGCAAGCGCAGCAAGCGCAGATCCCGCCGGAGTGCCAGGCGGGAAGACGTGCGCGTCACGCGTCAGCACATCTCCGGCATCGAGCTCTCGGACGAGACGAAACACCGTCACCCCGAGTTCCTGCTCACCAGCCTGCAAGGCACGCTGCACGGGCGCCGCACCGCGCCACCGCGGTAGGTCACTGAAGTGCAGGTTGATCCAACCGTGCACTGGTACCGAGAGCAACGGTTCACGCACCAGACCCCCGTAGGCCACAACTACGCCCAACTCGGGCGCTCGTTCAGCAACCCACTGCGTCGCCTCAGCGTCCAGTCGATTTGTCTTCAGCACGGGAATACCGAGCGCCTCGGCAGCGGTGGCCACGGGTGACGGCGTCAGGACCCGCTTACGACCGAGCGGTGCATCCGCACGCGTCACTACGCCCACAAGCTCGTGCCCGTCGGCAAGGAGGCCGCGCAAGCTCGGCACAGCAACCTCGGGGGTGCCCGCAAACACAATTCGCATCTGTCTATTCTCGCAGTCGGTTAGCCGTCGAAGACACCGCGGTCATCGAAACGCAAGCGCAACGCCTCGGGGCGAGCTCGACCAGGGCGGCGACCAGCCACTCGAGAGGAGGACCCGGCCGCATCCGCCACCAAGGCCCCGCGTAAACGCTTCGCAACTTCAGCCCCCTGGGCATAATCGAACCGCACAATCGCGCGCATGAGTTCATCGTCATACGGTGCCGGGCCCAGCACGTCGACAGCTGGGAGCTCACCGAGCGCTGACAGGGCACGCTCCACCTCATTCGCTCCCCCTGTCACACTCGCGACACGGACCGCTGGCGGGTAGCGCAGCGCGTGCCGGTCGCGCAGTTCAGCGCGTAACCACGCCTCAATCCGGCCCGTTACCAGGGCGCGCACGACGGGGCCGCCGCCTGATGCCACCACGCATACCGCGTCAGGCGCAGCGAGTGCCGCGGCGTTCAGCCACCAGCGCAGACAGTCCTCACCCGCACGCAATGATTCAATGCTCAGCAGCCGCTCCGCGTCGAGCAGGACGACCGCCCGGTAGCCCCCAGCTGCGATGGGTTCGGCACCGCGTGTGGCGACGACGACCGCGGGACGGGAGTCAACTCGTGTGATCGGATGATCACCGTCGCTGAGCATCACCCGTACACCGTCGAACTGACGCTGAAATTGCTCCACGGTGCGTTGGGAACCGGCTCCCCGCAACGACAAACGGCCGCCCCGGCAGCTCGCACACTGCCACCCGACTGCTTGCTCACCACACCATCGACAAGCTCCGCGGGCGGCACCGTCGCGAAACCCGATGGGTCCGGCACAGTTGCGACAGCGAGCGGGGTCGCCGCAATCGGCGCATACCGCACTGGGTGCATAACCGGGAGTCGCAACCTGCACGAGCACTGGCCCGGTGCGCAGAGCCTCACGGATCTGACGCGCGGCGAACTCGGGAACTCGACCCGGAAATGCCTCAGGCGCTCGCAACTGCTCGGCGGCGATGACTCGCGTACGGGATGGCGGTGTGGCGCGTGTTTCGACGTAGCCAATTTCAATGAGACGCTGCACCTCTACGCTGCGCGCATGTGCGCTGAGCAGCAAGCCTGCGCCACTCTGTTCCGCTCGCACGAGCGCCGCGTCGCGCGCGTGCACGTAGGGCGTAAGCGGCTCGGCAAGCACCGGATCGCCGTCATCCCACATCACGATCGCCCCCAGCTGATGCGCGGGCGCATAGACTGCCGAGCGATTTCCCAGGATGATGCGTGGCACGGGATCGAGCGCTCGCAAAAACGCGGCATAGCGTTCACTGCCGGACTGTCGAGAGTCCACCCGCACCAGGCCCCGATGCCCCAGCGATTCCAGAGCGTCTCGGAGTTGATCCACATCTCGATAGTCAGGGGCGATCAAGATCACGCTCTGTCCAGTCGCGTGCACGGCCAGCGCGATCTGCGCAAGGGTCACCGCCCAACCACCCACCCATTCACCCGTGTGCAAACGCTGCGGACCGTGCGCGGCGGTGAGCGCAATCCGCGCGCCGTCGGCGAGACGTGTGGCCAGATCAATCGCGAGCGGACTCGGCGTAGTGGCCGTTGGCTGCGCAACGGGCTCCTCGTCGGAAGCGGCAAGATGGCGTTGTTCTGCGCGCACCATACGGTTGGGGATCGCCAGCCGGAGCAGGTCACCTGCGCTCCCGCCAGCGCGATCGGCAACCGCGCGAACCAGACGATACACGTCAGGGGTGAGCACCGGCACCGGCCCGACCAACTCGGCAACGGGTTGCAGCTCACCTGCGAAATCGCTGCTGTCCGCGAAACCCACCACGTATCCGTGGCTACGCCGATGCTGCGAACGGAAAGGTACCCGCACACGCTGCCCAACCCTGATGTGCTCAGCGAGTTCGGCGGGGATGGCGTAATCGAAGAGGTGATCGAGCTGCGGCAATGCGGAGTCGAGCAGCACGTGGGCAACGGCGCGCCCCTGCGCACCCTCCGCTGAACGTTGTCGCGACACCGTACTCATTGCAGGTCTCTGTGGGCTCGCTGCCCCGGTGATCAGAGCCCGGCAGCGACGCGCAGGTCGGCCACCCGCGGGGTCGCCTCCCAAGTGAACTCGGGGAGCTCACGCCCAAAGTGCCCATAGGCGCTTGTCGCAGCATAGATCGGACGGAGCAGCTGCAGATCACGAATAATTGCGAGCGGTCGGAGGTCGAACACCTCGCGCACCGCCCGTTCAATGCGCTCTAACGGAACAGTCTCTGTGCCGAAGGTCTCAACATACAGGCCGACCGGATGCGCCCGGCCGATAGCATAAGCAACCTGCAGCTCTGCGCGACGAGCGAGGCCCGCCGCCACCACGTGCTTCGCCACCCATCGCATAGCGTAGGCGGCAGAACGATCCACCTTGGAAGGGTCTTTTCCGCTAAACGCGCCACCACCGTGGCGACTTGCACCACCGTAGGTATCGATAATGATCTTGCGACCGGTAAGACCAGCGTCACCCATGGGCCCGCCAATCACGAACGGCCCCGCCGGGTTAATGAACAACTGCGCAGCGTCACTCGCGAGCGGCACCTGACCGAGCACCGGACGAATCACCTCACGCTCAATGTCTGCGCGCAAGTCAGCTTGGCTAATCTCAGCGGAATGCTGGGTCGACAACACCACTGCCTCAATCGTGGCCGGGCGATCACCGTCGTAGCCGATGGTGACCTGCGTCTTACCATCGGGACGCAAGTACGGCAGCACACCGGTCTTGCGCACTTCGGTCAGTCGCTCAGCAAGTCGGTGTGACAGCCAACTGGGCAATGGATGCAACTCAGGGGTCTCATCCGTGGCATAGCCGAACATGATGCCCTGGTCACCGGCACCCTGCAGACTCAGCGGATCAGCGGCTTCGCCCTCCCGCACCTCAAGTGAGGCGTCGACGCCGCTCGCGATATCCGGTGATTGCTGGCCGATAGAAACTGACACACCGCATGAGTTTCCATCGAAACCCATTTCACTGCTGGTGTAGCCAACCTCTCGGACTGCGTCACGCACAATCTGCGGAATCTCTACGTAGCCGGACGTGGTGACCTCACCCGCAACGTGCACCAGACCGGTGGTGACGAGCGTCTCAACCGCGACGCGAGCGTCGGGATCTTGTTCGAGCATCGCATCAAGAATGGAATCAGAAATGCGGTCACAGATCTTATCGGGGTGGCCTTCAGTGACCGATTCGGAAGTGAACTGGCGGAGAGACACAGTGAAGCCTTTCGAGTGTGCTGCACACGACAATGGCGCCGGAGCTGGGTGTTCCCAGCCTATCCGGCGCCACTGACAATGACTGAGGTGACGGACCTACTCCGACTGTGCAGCCTCAGCTGCGTCGAGAGCAGAAGCCAAGGCGGATTCCGGGGAGACGGCCTGCTTCGGCTTCATCACGAGCTTGCCTTCGACGATCTCGTGCAGAGCGGTCGAAAGCGGCTTGTCGTCGACCGAGGCATCGACCAGCGGTCCCACGTTATCGAACAGGTTGCCATCGTGCAGATCGGTGTAGTAATCATTGATCTGACGAGCGCGCTTCGAGGCGAAGACCACCAGGGCGTACTTCGAATCCACCTTCTCGAGCAGGTCGTCGATGGGGGGATCGATGATGCCGTTCACCTGTGCCATGGGCATTTCTCCTTCGCTTGAACCTCACCATCCTACCGCACCGCGGCGAAACGACGTGGATCAGCCAGAAAAGTTGCGCACCAGGACGTGCCCGCGCGATGTCGATAGGCGGGTCCACGTCAGCGTGCGCGCAAGTTGCGCCGTGGTTTCTTCGCGAAGGAAGCCAAGGACTTCGGCAGCAAATGCAGCTGCGGCCGGCACACCCGGAGCGACCTCGGCCCCCCAGACTGCCTGCCGCACCTGCCGCACAACTGCCTCGCCGGCGTCAGTCGGGACCGTCTCTGCCACCTGCGCCATGCCTTGCTCCGCAACCGTGCGCAGTGAAGCGGCGTCGATCACCCCGCGGGGTTCCCAACCGCTGAGTGGGGGCAGCACCCCAGCCCAGGCCACCGCAGTTGTCATCTCCGGAAGCTCCAGTCGCAAGCCCAGCGGACCCATATGCGCAAGACGGTCGAGCAGGGCACGACCTGAAACCGTCACGTCGATCTCTGCTGGCGCAGCCGTCTGATCCGTGGTGACTTCACCCACACCAAATGCGCGCATGACAAGCACCACCGGCATCGGATCAAGCAGACCCGCAGGAGCTTGCGTGCAGCCGAATACCGCGAGTACGCCATCACGGACCAACATCCGCACCTCAGGCTGCGCCGAGCGCTGCAATCGCTCCAGAAACACCCGCAGGTCATCGCGCGTCGGGTGGTCAATGAGCTGAAACTGGGTGGTCACCGTCCTTACTCTAGCGGCGACACACCACCCATAGACTGGGTGGCACGGGGCCACACACGGCCAGCGAGTTCGATATGCAGGAGGCGCAATGACCGGCGTACCAGATCTCACCGCAATGCTGTCGGTGCTCGATAGCGGAGCTCGCACTCGCGATGACATTTTTACCGGACCGGCGCTTCCGACGCCCCACGGACGCTCTTTCGGTGGCCAAGTTCTGGGCCAGGCGCTCGCCGCCGCTGGAGAAACCGCACCCTCGGGGCGCGAGCTGCACTCTATGCACGGCTACTTCTTGCGTCCGGGCACCGCCACCGATCGGATGACCTTTGAGGTCGCGCGGCTGTATGACGGGCGCTCGTTTTCCACCCGACGCGTTCAGGCTTTTCAGGACGGACAAGTGCTGATGTCCCTCATCGCTTCGTTCCAAGAACCAGCCGAGGGCCTCGAACATCAAACGCGGTATGGCAGCGCACCGCTGCCAGAGCCAGAGTCACTCCCCAGCGTGTGGGAAAAATTCGGGCATCTTGCCCCCGAGGGTCGTGCGTCGTGGATCTTAAATCGGCCATTCGATTTTCGCTACATCGATTCCGACATCACCTTTGAGGTGGACACCCCTCAGTCATCACAGCGGGTCTGGATGCGCAGTCGTGACCAGCTCAACGGATCGCAGCTGCTGCACGCCGCCGCGCTTGCGTTTGCCAGCGACTACATGTTGGTGGAACCGGTAGCACGCCAGCATGGGCTCCCGTGGGCGACACCGGGTCTGCGCATGGCCAGCCTCGACCACGCGATGTGGTTCCATCGACCTTTCCGTGTCGACGAGTGGCTGCTGTACGTGCTTGACTCTCCTACCTCACAAGGTGGGCGCGGTCTCACTCACGGGCGGTTCTACGACCGTGCTGGCAACCTCGTCGCCTCGGTGTCTCAGGAGTGCATGATTCGTCTCCCTGGGATGAGCGACGAGGATTAGCTAGCGCTCACGGCCTCTGCGCGCAATGAACAGCACATACCGCTCAAGTGCGTAGTGGGGGTCGCGAGTACCGCCCTTCAACAACCACTCGGTTTCGGCAGCAAGGTCAATACACCGCGCAAGATCTGCTTCGCGCCAGCCGCGCGTATCTTTCTGCGCCCGTTCTACCTGCCACGGCGCCATGCCGAGGTCTTGTGCCAGCTTGCCGCTGTTGCCGACGGCGCTGAAAACGCGCGCCATGGCGCGGACCTTCATATTCACCGCGGCCAGCAGCGGAATCGGATCTGTGCCGGTCGCAAGCGCGTGACGCAGCAGGACAAGCGCATCCGCTGCTTTGCCGGCCGTTGCCGCATCCGCGACCTTAAATGCACCCGCTTCCACTCTGCCCTCGGTCACCCGCTCGATGTCGGTTTCGGTGAGCCGGGTGCCGACGTCGGTCACGAGTTGCTCGATGGCTCCGGCCAGCTCTCCCAGGCTGCCACCGAACGCTGCGACCAGCGCGCGCACTGCCCCAGGCGTCACCTGTGCTCCGAGACGCCGAAATTCCAGCTGAGCAAACTGAAGTCTGTCTGTGTCCTTCTTCACCTCAGCACACACGATCTCGATGGCCCCGATGGTCTGCCCGGGCGCACCACGCACCACGTCCAGGAGCGCTTTCCCGCGCTGCCCGCCCGCGTGCCGCAGCACAAGTGTGGTGCCCTCTGCAGGGTCGGTCAGATAACGCTTCGCATCCTCCAGAAAGGCATCACTTGATTTCTCGACGCTGTCGACACGGATCAGTCGTGGATCGGCGAACAGCGAAGGGCTTGCAACAGTAAAGAGCTCTCCACTGGCATAGCCTGAGGCATCAAGCTCGTACACCTCAAGCGCCGCATCCGCCGCGCGCAGCGTGTCACGAATGACACGGCTCGCACGGTCGGCTAAGAACATCTCCGGACCGCTGATCAGCACGACCGGAGCGGGTCTTGCTTGATCGAACGTGAGCTGATCGATCTTCGTCTTGCCGCCTGCTGCCACCCCTCCAGCTTAGGGGCGAGCGCTGACAGGGGCGCGGTCGCTCCGTTCCACCCATATCCGCGGCCCCGCAGCGTCAGGGATGAAGGCCACCGTTCCCATCAGGTCTGTGCGCACCACACCCGCCCCAGCGCGTTCGAGTGCGGCAAGAGTGTCAGGTGCAGGGTGTCCGTAGCCATTATCTGCGCCGACGGAGATGAGCGCCCAGCGCACACCGGCTGCCGCAAACAGGTGCTGCTCCTGATCACGCGAGCCGTGATGCGCCACTTTCACAATGTCAGCACTCAGCGAGGGTTGTTCCCGCAGCAGGGTGCGCTGCTCCACGTTACCGGTGTCACCCAACAGCAACACACTCAGCTGCGCCACACTCACGCGCAGCACCAGACTGGCGGAGTTCGTGTCAACTGGCCGGGCAGTGTGGCGAGGCGCCAAAACGTGCCACTGCATTCCCGAATCTACCCGGGTGTCCGCACCGGCATGTGGGAACAGCTGTGCGGAGTTCAGTCCTTCCGCACCAACGGTCGTGGGAATCCCTGCCTCCTGCAGTTGCATCACCACTTCACGCTCCTCACCGTGTTGGCTTGCCGCCGGTGGCGAAATCAGAGCAACGTCGACGCGATCGATGATCGCGGACAGTGCCCCGGAGTGATCGCGATCGTCATGGCTCAAAACGAGCAGGCTGATGCGATCCACCCCAAAGCGATCAAGACAAGTGGTCAGGAGTTCGGGTGTGTCGCCAGTGTCGACCAACATGACCTGCTGTGGCGTCGCGGGATCTCTGAGCAGAATCGCGTCGCCCTGACCGACGTCACACGCGACGATGGCCCAATCACCGGGCGTGCGCAGGCGTTCTCCGACGGGGGTCACCACGATCACCGCCATGCACACGCCAGCGGCGGCACCCACTAACAGCGCAATGCTCAGTCGCACGGAACGCGGCGTCGCCGGAGATGGTTGCCAGGGCACACGCCACGCTCGGCGCTCCCCGCCGGGAAGCCCAAGATATCCGCGGTGCAGCGCCCAGGCAACGCCGAGTGCAGCCTGGCACGCAACTAGCAGGAGGGCGCCCGGCCAGCCATCGACCCAGTGCCAACGCGCGAGCGGCAGAGAGGAGGTGACCTGCGCGGTGGCAGCCACCCATGCCGCTGGGTAGCTCGCGACGATGACTATCAGCTGTGCGGCAAACGGGCTGAACGTGCTGAGCAACGCGGCAAACAAGCCGAGTGCGGTCCCCACGGGCACCGCGGGGGCAGCAATCACATTTGCGAGCAGTCCCACTGCCGGAATTCCCGGCTGCAGCAGCAACAGCACGGGTGCACACGCGATCTGAGCTGCCAACGCCACCGCCACGGGAAGCGCGAGGAACTGCGGGACTCTGACACGAAGGCGAAGCCAATGTGCGAGAGGACTGGCCGCAGCGAGGATGCCAGCGGTGGCTAACACCGACAGCGCAAATCCAGGCTGCAGGGACTGCCACGGGTCGGCGAACAACAACACGGCGATCGCGATACCCAGCGCAGGCAGGGCCGCTGCGCGCTTTCCTCCGAAACCGGCGAGCAGCAGCACCGCCGCCATCACGGCTGCACGCTGCACACTCGCGTCTGGCCCCACCAACACCACGAACCCACCCAACGCGACCGCGGCAGCAAGGATCCGCAGGCGTCGTCCGGCACCGCACCGTGCCAGCATCCATATGATCGCGCCGGTCACCAAGGCACAGTTGGCTCCTGAGACTGCGGTGAGGTGTGTAAGTGAGCTGTCTCGCATCGCCTGCTGGAGGTCCTCTGACACGAGTGAGGTATCTCCGACAGCAAAACCAGGCACCAGTGCAGCACTCGGGATGCTCTCCGCTGCACCACGCAAGCCAGTTCGAATAGTAGCGACCAGCGAGAATTGCGGTGAGTGATCTTCTGCGATCTCGGTAACGCGCATGGCGAATGCCGCCGCGTCTCCCGCTGCGGTGAACTGCAGCACTCCGGAAACGGTGATGACGCTGCCCGGCGCAAGATCAGCCTCGAGCTGCTCATTGACGTACAGGCGCACGGGAACCCCAGCCACTCCCGCAATCGGACGCGCCTGCACCCAGCCGCGGGCACCTCCCCAAGGGTCGGCACGGTGCTCAGGAAAACCTGTCAGTTCCATCGCGAGTGTCACCGGGCGGCCATCCGCGGCTGCCTGTGTCAGCACCGGATCAGCACGGAGCTCCCCGAGCATCCACACCCGAGTGCCCAGGATGAGCATGAGCGCACAACCGACCACCAGCACTGAGAACGTCTGGCGCACGGGCAACGAACGCCCGCGAAGCGCGGACACCCCCAGAATTCCTCCGAGCGCAGAGCATGCCAGCAGGCACCACGGCGCAGCACTCGGTCTCAACACCAGCACTGCCGTGATACCCCAGCACACGAGAGCCGGGGCCAGGATGCGTAAGGAGCCGAACTTCACAGCCCCACTCGGTCACGAAAGCCGTCGAGGGTCTTTGCGCCGATACCAGAGACCTGCAGCAATTCCTCGATGCTCGTGAACGGCCCGTTTGTGCTGCGCCAGTCGATGATCCTGGCAGCAAGTGCCGGACCAACGCCGGGAAGCGACTCCAACGCGGCTGCATCAGCGGTATTCAGGTTAACGATCGGCAGCGCAGACGTACCCGCCGGTGCTCCGGGCGCGGGCGCCACAGCAGACGCTACCGGTGTGCTGGCATCGGGGACCACAATCTGTTCGCCGTCAGTGACGACACGAGCGAGGTTGACCCCCGCAAGCACTGCTGCGGGAGTCGCGCCTCCCGCAGCAGTGATCACCGCATCGACGCGAGAGCCCGCGGGGAGGTGCACGACGCCGGGTGCGTGCACAGCGCCCACCACGTGCACGGTGACCTGGGAACCTGTCTCGGATGTCACGGGCTCCTCTGACGAGGTGCCACCCGTCGCATCGGCCGTGTCACTGTCGAGCGCCTCACCACTCGCAGAGACCAACGGGATCTCTGTGCCCTGGGCGCGAAACATCACGAGCGCGATAGCGATCAGAATCGCCGCAATTCCCAGCACCACACCGAGCACAACCGGCACCGAGACGGCTCGGAACATTCGTGCGCGCAGCGTGAGCTGCGTTCGTAACACCCGTGGGGTCGGAGGGGGCGGTGTCAGCGACTCTGTGGCCGACGAGACAACGGCACCCCACCGCTTACGCGCGCGCGATTCGAAATCAGGCGGGTTCGAAACAGGCGACATGCCGCCACGCTAAACGTCCAAGGTGCGGGACCGCCGCCAACGGTGCAGGCTTCTGCATAAGCGGCAGCTTCCCGCACCTCGGAGCGCCATGTGAGCGGCAGCGGTGCGGGGAAGCCGGCGTTCAGCTAGGCGACAGGTTTGGTCGCGATGCTCACGATCTTGGGGACGCGGACGACCACATGCACGATCTGTCGGTCACCGATTGCGCGCTGCACCGCCTCGGACGCGCGCGCGGCGGCCTCCGCCTCCGCCTCCGTCACCGCAGCTGGCAGCGTCAGTCGGTCACGCACCTTGCCGTCGACCTGTACAACGAGCGTGATCTCGCTCTCAACCAGCAAAGCCGGATCAGCCGCAGGCCAGACCTGCAATGCCACCGTCGGCTCATGTCCGAGAATCGCCCACATATCTTCGGCCGTGTATGGCGCAAACAGCGACAAGATCATTGCGATGGCCTCAGCCGACTCGCGCACTGCCGGATCAGCAGCACCGACCCCGGAATCAATGGCCTTACGGGTGACATTGACCTGATCCATCAGTCGAGCCAGGACCACATTGAACTTGTAGCTCTCAATTAAGCCGGGAGCATCAGCAAGCAGGTGGTGCGTGTGTCGACGCAGCGCGGCGTCGCCGCCCGCCACATCGGCGCCCACGGGTGCGGCGACATCGTTCGCCACACGCCACGCGCGAGCAAGGAACTTCGCAGAACCCTGCACCGACACATCTGCCCAGTCGATATCGTCCTCGGGCGGACCCGCGAAGGCCAGCGTGACGCGCAGAGCGTCAGCGCCGTGCGAGCTCAGTTCAGAGGCAAACTCAACGAGGTTGCCCTTCGACTTGGACATCTTCGCACCGTCTTGCAGCACCATGCCCTGGTTGAGCAGAGCGGTGAAGGGCTCCTCGAAATCGAGATATCCGAGGTCGTGCAACACCTTGGTGATGAAGCGCGAGTAGAGCAGATGGAGGATCGCGTGCTCCACGCCTCCGGCGTACTGGTCGATCGGCCCCCAGCGGTTGACTGCCGCGGGATCGAAAGCCTGTGTGTCATCTTGTGAGGACAGGAATCGCAAGTAGTACCAGGAGCTATCCACGAAGGTGTCCATGGTGTCGGGGTCCCGCTGCCAGGTCTCACCGGTGTCGGGATCGACCACGGTGGCCCACTCGGTGGCGGCGCCAAGCGGCGACGACCCCTTCGGCTTCAAGTCGAGGCCTGCGCTGTCGGGGAGTCGCACTGGCAACTCCGCTTCCGCAACCGGACGCATCGCCCCGTCGGGGCCGTGCAGGATCGGGATCGGCGTGCCCCAGTAACGCTGCCGCGAAATCAGCCAGTCACGCAAGCGGTAGGTCTTTGCCGCGCGCCCGGTACCGCGTTCTTCCAGTAGAGCGATAGCCCGCGTTATTGCTTCAGCCTTGCGCAGGCCATTCAGCTCACCAGAGTTCACGAGAACTCCGTCACCGGCAGTGGCGACGCCGCTTTCCGCAGGATCGGGCAGCGGCTCACCGTCAGCATCGCGTACGTCGACAACGACACGCACGGGCAAGTCGAAGGCACGCGCAAAGTCGAGGTCTCGTTGGTCGTGCGCGGGCACCGCCATGATGGCGCCGTGCCCGTAATCGGCCAGCACGTAATCGGATGCCCAGACCGGAATGCGCTCGCCGGTCAGCGGGTTCATCGCGAAGTGATCGAGGAACACCCCAGTCTTTTCGCGATCCGCATTCTGGCGGTCAATCTCGGTCTGCTTCTGTGTTTCAGTAAGGTATGCCTGAAACTGCATGCGCACCTCGGGAGATGCGCTGGCAGCCAGTTCCGCGGCGAGATCTGAATCGGGCGCCACCACCATAAAGGTTGCCCCGTAGAGCGTGTCAGGCCGCGTGGTAAACACCGGCACCTTCTCAGCGCGACCTTCAATTTCGAACTCGACTTCGGCGCCAACGGAACGCCCAATCCAGTTGCGCTGCATATTCAGCACCTTGGCGGGCCAGCGACCCTCGAGTCCATCGAGATCATCGAGCAGGCGATCCGCGTAGTCAGTGATGCGGAAATACCACTGCGTGAGCTTCTTCTTCACGACAACAGCACCCGAGCGCTCCGAGGTGCCGTCGGGCAATACCTGCTCATTGGCGAGCACGGTCTGGTCTACCGGATCCCAGTTCACCCAGCTGGCCTTGCGGTAGGCGAGGCCCTTTTCATACAGCTTCAGGAAGAGCCACTGATTCCATTTGTAGTACTCGGGGTCGCTGGTATGCAGCACCCGACTCCAGTCGAAGGACGGAGCGTAGATACGGAACGAGGCTTTCTGCTGCGCAATGTTCGCGTAAGTCCACTCGCGCGGATCCACCCCTCGCTTGATCGCCGCATTTTCGGCGGGTAGACCGAAGGAATCCCAGCCGATCGGGTGCAGCACGTCGTAGCCGCGACCACGCCAGTAACGGGCCAGTACATCGCCAAAGCAGAAGGCTTCAGCGTGCCCCATGTGCAAGTCGCCCGAGGGGTACGGAAACATGTCGAGCACGTATTTGCGCGGGCGGTCGCTCGCGTCGTTGGGCACCTCAAAGGGCCGCATGTTCTCCCACACTGGGAGCCACCGCTCCTGAATCGCCCGGAAGTCGTAGCCCTCGACCGGCTGCTCGCTCACACACACCTCGATTGCGTTCGTGGATTTGGCCCGCGCTGGGCACACATCGTTCAAGAATACCGCGGTTCAGGCGGTCAGCAGTGACAGCAGTGGATCTGCCTTCAGGCGTCGTTCCGCTTCTTCGCTGGCCGGATCTGAGTCGGCGGTGATTCCGCCCCCGGCACCCACGACTGCAGTGGCGGTGGCACTGTCCAGGCCACGGACCTCAACACATCGAATCGTCATCGCGAGTTCAGCGTCTCCGCTCGCGTCAAGCCACCCAAAGCAACCCGAGTAGAGCCCGCGTGGCCCATCCTCGAGCGCGCCCAAAATCTCCACTGCGCGCCGCTTTGGTGCCCCTGTCATCGACCCGCCCGGGAAGCACACTTGCAACGCGTCAAGCGCGTCGTACCCCGGCAGCAGGCGACCCGCCACGGTACTCACGAGCTGGTGCACGTGCGGGTGCGATTCCACCCGCAGAAAACCGCGAGTTTCAACGCTGGCAGGGTCACACACGCGGCTCAGATCGTTGCGCATCAGGTCGACAATCATCAGATTCTCGGCCTGTTCCTTGGGGTCGTTGCGCAGCTCTGCGGCCAGCCGCGCGTCGCTGTCGGGGGTGTTTCCGCGAGGCCGGGTGCCCTTGATCGGGTGCGTTCTCAGTTCGCCCGCGTGCACCGATAGAAATCGCTCCGGGCTCGCGCTCACCAGTGCACGATCGCCCGCCACAATCACTCCCCCGCGTGCACTCTCCCCGGCAGTGCGCACAGCCAGATACAGCCGCAGCGGGTCCACTGCTGCACCGGTTACGGTTGCCCGATCGGTGAGGCACAACACATAGGCTTCGCCATCGGCAATCGCGGCACGGCACGCCTCCACCTGCGACCGGTACTCCTGCGGCGTGCGGCGCCACTGTGCGGTGCGGCCTGCGGCATGCTGTGCAGGCGCTCGATACGACGCGACATACGGTTGCCGCAGAGCCGCGCCATGGCGTGCGATCCACGCGTCAAGATCTGCCTCGCTCGCGCCTCGGAGCTCCGCGCGCTGCGTCGCGTGATCGAGCACGAGCACGGTCGAGAGCGCGAGCGCGAATCCAGGGGCCGCAGTGTCTTCAGCTGGTGGCAGGCCGAGGAGAGCCACCCCGAACTCGTAGCTCAGCGCCACGACCCATGCCGCTGAGGTACCCGCTTGCATCTCCGCGCGGAGCCCCGCAAGAAACTCCCGTTCGCCGCCCCGTTGTGCGGTGAGCACCGCCCGCGCCGAGCCAAGCACAGACTGCTGCGTCAGCTCATCTGGCAAGGATCCATCGCCGTCGAGCCAGCACCAGTCGCCAGCAGTCGCGAGACTGTGCGCCACCGCACGCACGTCACGTGGCCATGGCACCGTTCGAGAGGCGGCCGCTTGCTGCATCACTCCTCCAGCGTAGTGTTGTTCACGCACCCGAAACGCGGAGGACCTATGACCGGCACAGCACCCGCCGACGAACTGCTTGTCGCAGATTCTTTTCGCGTACGCGCGCATCACGGGGTGGCGCAGGTACGTGGGTGGCATCGTCATGTTGCCCGCTTCTCAGACAGCGCACACGCCGCGGCACAGGAGAACGGTGCGGCAACGTGGCTGACGCACCGACTGCCGGACTTTCTGACCCAGTCGACGACCGACATCGCCGCCGCCGGCGCGGGGTTTCCGCGGCTTGAACTCTGGCGCACCGCAGGTGACGGCCTCCGCCTGCAATTGTCACTGCGCTCACTACCGCCGTTGGGGGTTGAAGTTTCGCTGCGCACCGCCGCAGACATACGCGTACCCACGCCGGAGCGCAAGGGCCCGAACATTGAACGCTTCGGAGCGTTAAATCGAACGCTCGGCGCTGAGGCGGTGCGGCTCAATGCGAACGGCCACCTGCGGGAAGGTGCAACCACGAGCCTGCTGTGGTGGGAAGGCGACACCCTCTGCCGGGTGCCCGCGCAGGAGCGGGTATGCTCAGTCACCGAAGCCCTACTGATGCAGATCACAGTGGATCACGGCATCCCCACCGTTACCCGCGAGATCCACGCCGCAGACCTCACCGGCGCAGAAGTGTGGGCGGTGAACGCACTGCACGGTATTCGCACCGTCTCAGCGATCGACGGCGTACCGATGCCGAAGCCGGATCCTGACCGACTCACGCGCTTTCGCGCGGCGCTCGATCAGTGTTGGGAGCCGGTGCGCGTCACCGGCGAATAACCCAGTCAAGCTGACAGCGTCGAGGTGAGGTCACCCGAGCTCGAGTCGTTTCGCAGTTATCGCTGCCGGAACTTCGGTGTGCGTGATGAGAATCACCGCCCGATCGGCTGGCACCGCGGCCAACAGGTCGATGAGCAGTTGATCTGCAAGTTGCCGGTCCACACCCGCCGTCGGCTCATCAAGGATGAGAACCGGAAAGTCAGCGAGCAGGGCACGGGCCAGGGCAATGCGCTGCGCCTGCCCGCCCGAGACCAGTGCGCCGCGCTCCCCCAGTGCGGCGTCGAGCCCGCCGCGAGCGGCGACCCATTCCCCCAGCCCCACGCGTTCAAGCACTGCCAGCAGCTCGTCGTCGCTCGCGGTATCTCGCGCAAATCGGAGGTTCTGTCGCAGATCCGCGTCGAACAGGTGCGGGGCCTGCTCACACAGCCCGATCACCTCCCGTACCCGGTGCATGTCCAGCTCCCGGGCTTCCACCCCGAAGAGTCGCATGCTGCCGCGATAGTCGAGCAGGCGCACCAAAGCCAGCGCCAGGGTGCTCTTCCCAACACCGCTCGGCCCGGTAATGACGAGCGTTTCGCCAGCGTGCAGGGTGAGGCTGAGCCCGCGAATCACCGCAACCTCACTTCCCGGGTGACGGACCTCGAGATCGCGCACCTCAAGCAGTGCGGGGGCGGCCGCCGCCAAAGGTGAGTTCCCGCTCGCATGCGCGAGCTGCGGCATCGGGAGTGGCTGGGCGGGATCAACAGGAATCTCAGCCGGCAGCGGCGACTCAGTAAGGGCAGCAATCCGAGCCGCGCTGGCGTGCACGCTGCGCCTTGCTGCCAGCGCCGCCGGCACCTGCGCAAACACCTCAAACACCGCGGCGGGCACAATCACTGCTGCGGCGAACAAGGGTGCCGTGAGCGTAGTACTGAGCAACGGACTCACCGCAAGCAGCGTCAGCAGGGATGCCGCGCCTGCCCCCAGACTCAGCAGTGCACCGCTCAGCCCACTGGCCCAGGCACGGCGGAGCTGCACCCGGGTGAGGCGATCCTCTGCGGCAGCGATGCGCTTCCGCTGCATCGGAAGCGCATCGTAGGCGGCAAGCTCCGCAGCACTCGCCGCACGCTCCAGCAGCGTATCGGTCAGCGCGGCGCGAGCTGCAGAGAGCTCGCGATCACTGCTGCCCGCCACGCGAGCCGACACCCACACCGCGAGTGCCCCAGCAAAAACAAGACAGACGCTGAGCACGAGCGCCGCGAGCGGCGCAATGAGCGCGACCGCGCCGACACTCAGCGCGACCACCACCCCACTCACCACGAGCGGTTGCCGCACACGCAGCGGGGCATCCTGCAGCTGATCCACGTCGTCAACAAACGCCGCAAGCACCTCGCCCCGACGATGCGACTCGATGGCTCCGGGCACCCGCGGCACCAACGCGGCGAAGGTGTCCGCGCGAAGTTCAGCAAGCTGCGTGAGTGCCGCGCGATGACTCGCCAGTCGCTCCGCATACCGGAACGCCGCCCGCCCAATTGCACAAGCGCGCACTCCTACGATCGCGAAGGTGAGGTACAGAATCGGTGGTTGCTCACCAGCACGCACGATCAACCACATACTCAGGCCCAACAGGCCGACCACGCACATGTCTGCCAGTACCCCGAGCAGCAGGCCCGGGGTCACTGCGCGGCGATCGGGTTGCGCCCGTGCGATGACCCGCTGCACGGACGCGCGATCCACCGGTGACCCGGCCCAGCCAGGCTGTTGTGCAGCGCTCACCGAAACGCTCCCATCTCGATCACCCGATCAGTTGCGGCGAGGAGGGCTGGCCGGTGGCTGACGACCAGCACCGCACGCCCCGCAGCGGCTTCCTGACGCAGTGCCCCACACACAAGGGCTTCGCTGTCCGCGTCGAGCGCCGAGCTCGGTTCATCAAGCACGATGGCACCCGCGTCGAGCGTCCAGGCGCGATACAGACAGCGCGCGATCGACAGGCGCTGCGCTTGCCCGCCCGAGAGCCCAGCACCGGCGACCCCAAGCTGCAATTGCGGATCGACAGCGTCCAGTCCCACTGCGTGAAGCGCACGCCGCACCAACGCCGCATCAATCGTGTCGGCACCGAGCGCCACGTTTTCGGCCACCGTGCCCTGCAGCAGACCGGGTCGCTGACCCGACCACGCGATCGTCGTCGGGCGCACGATGCTGCCCGCCGTTGGCTCAATGAAACCCATCAGCGCCGCAAGCAGGCTCGACTTACCGGCGCCGGACGGACCAGCGAGCCCCACCCATTCACCGGGATCAACCGAGAAGCTCATCGGGGTGCTCACTTGACTTCCTGCACGATCGAGAGTGACGGAATCGAAGTGGATCCCCGCATTGGCAGAAACGAACGTGTGCGGTGCGGAGGGTGGCTGTATGTCTGCCTCATGCTCGGCTTTTTGGCCCACAGAATCCTTCAGTGCGCCATCCTGCAATGCGGAGTCTTCGATGATCTCGAACACGGACTGCGCGGCAGCGAGTCCCTCGGTCGAGGCATGGAAGGCGGCTCCGACTTGCCGAATCGGAATAAAGACTTCAGGTAACAGCAGCAACACGAAGAGGCCGAGCGTGAGCGGGAATTCGCCATTCACGAGCCGCGTGCCAACGGTCACCGCGACCAGCGCAATCGAGAAGGTACCGGCGAGGTCGAGCACGAAGCCAGACAGGAAGGTGACCCGAAGCACCTGCATGGTGCGGCTGCGATACTCCTGCGTCTCCTGCGTAATCCGGCGCTGCTGACGCGCTTCGCGGCGATAGATCTTCAGCGTGGTGAGGCCCTCGACCACATCAAGAAATGAACGTGACAGATGCTGCAGCTGCTGCCACTGTCGATCCTGCACCGCCCGCGTCGCGAGGCCAATCAGCACCATGAACAGCGGAATAATCGGGAAGACGAACAGCACGGTGAGACCGCTCACCGGATCCACGAGCAGCACTGTCAGCACAAGGATCGGCGTGGCGCACACCGTAAGTATCAGCTGCGGCACATAGCCCGCAAAGTACCCGTCGAGCGCGTCGAGCCCGCGACCCAGCGCGGTAGCGGTGCTGACATCTGAGCGGCTGAGCAACCACTCAGGTGATCGGCGATCCAAGGCGTTCAGAGCAGCCGCGCGCAGCTGAGCTTTTGCGCGGACTGCACCGCGCACCGCGACCGCATCCATTGCCCAGGACGCACCCGAGCGGAGCAGCAGAGCTGCCGTGGCGCCCGCAAGCAGCAGCGGCAGCGCCTGCGCAGTGAGCACCCCCTCACCGACGCGCCCGGAACCTCCCCCCATGCCTCCGAGTACCGGCAGCACCAGCAGTGCAATGGCGCTCGCGAGCGTCCAACACCACAGGATAATCGCCCCGGCACGCAAGACACCGAGCAGCCCTCCGACCCCGAAAACGCTGCGCGATGCGCGAGCGTAGCGCAGCAATCTCGGATCGAAGGGCTTCACGGTTCCACTGTATCGATGGGCTACGGGGTGGCTGGCCGCCCCGGCAGCACGCTAGTGCGCGCCAGCCAGTTCTTCCGTGGGAATGTGCGTGCGCGATACGCGCTTCCGAAAGATCCAGTAGGTCCACGCCTGATAAGCGAGCACGAGCGGCAGAGTGAAGACCGCGACCCAGGTCATCAGTTCGAGGGTCATCTGCGAGCTCGCTGCCCCGGTGATGGTCATGGAGTAGGCAGGATCCGTGCTTGAGATCATCAGGTACGGGAACAGTGCCATGAAGATGGTGAGCAGTGCAAAGGCGATTGTCAATGCGTTGAACGTGAACGCCCAACCTTCACGTGCGCGCAGGTTGAACAGCAGAGCGGCCAAGAGGGACACCGCCGCGAGCACAGCAAACAGAATCACCAGCATCGCATTGTCATCACCCAGGTGCTGCAGCACCGTCCACACGAGGAAGCCAGCTGCCGCGACCAGGGTGACAAGCCCGACCTTAGTTGCCAGTGCGCGTGCCCGGACGCGGATGTCCCCCCCGGTCTTCAGCGCAATGAACACCAGCCCGTGCGTGAAGCACAGCAGCAGCACAGTGATACCGCCGAGCAGACCGTAGGGGTTCAGCAACGTCAACAGGGTACCCGTGTAGATCCAGCCACCGCCATCCAGCGGTTCCATGGGCACGCCCTGAATGAGGTTCGCAAAGGCGGTGCCCCACAGCAACGGCGGCAGCAGTGAGCCCCAGAAGATGAACTGATCAAACCAGCGAGTCCACTTCTGTCCTTTACCCTGATGGCGGTACTCAAATGACACTCCGCGCAGAATGAGCGCCACCAAAATCAGCAGCAGCGCCAGGTAGAACCCGGAGAACATCGTCGCGTACCACTCGGGGAATGCCGCGAAGAGGCAGGCACCGGCCACGATGAGCCAGGTTTCGTTGAGATCCCACACCGGGCCGATGGTGTTGATGATGACGCGGCGATCGGTGTTGTCCTTCCCGAGGAAGGGCAGAGCCATACCGACGCCAAAGTCAAAACCGTCAAGGATGAAGTACCCGATGAGGAGTACCCCGACGATTAAGAACCAAACTGTCGTGAGTTCCATTGTTCCGGCCTCCTAGTACACCGTCGTGAGTTGGCGATGATCGATGTCGCCACCCGCGTCGGCGTCGTTGTTGACGGCGATTTCAGGTGGGCCGGCCTGGGCAGCCTTGACGATGAGCTTGAACTCGACCACTGCGAGCGCGCCGTACACAATCGTGAAAACAATGAGCGACACCAGCACAGCCCACCCGGGCACTCCCGGCGACACCGCGGATTCCGTGGTCATCACCCCGAAGACGATCCACGGCTGGCGGCCCATCTCGGTGAAGATCCAGCCGACGAGTGAGGCAAGCATCGGGATCGGCGCCGTCCATACGGCCACCTTCCAAGCCCAGGCAGGCACCTGGCGGTTCTTGCGGGTGATCCACAGGCCGACCACGGAGACCAGAGTTGCAAGGGCACCGAGCCCGATCATCCAACGGAACGCCCAGTAGGTGACCCAAATGATGGGCATGAACGCGCCGTCGCTCGGGCAGGTGAGGGCGGTCCCAGCGGTTCCGCAGTACAGCTCGGTGTACTCGGCCTGCAGATTATTGATGCCCTCGACCGTGCCGTTAAAGGAGTTGGTAGAGAGGAACGACAGCAGGTACGGGATACGCAGGGAGAAGATCTCGCTCGTGCCATCGGGGGTGCCGAGGCTAAAGATTGAGAACGACGCATCAGCACCGGTCGCGTTTTCGTACAGCGCCTCAGCGGCGGCCATCTTCATCGGCTGCGTCGCAGTCATCACGAGGCCAAGTGAGTGGCCGGTCAGCGACACACCGATGAAACCGAGGATGTTCGCCCACAGTCCGAAGCGAAGGCTGGTGCGCATCTCGTCGACGTACTGGTTGCGGGCGAGATGCCACGCTGCGACCGCGACCATCACACAGGCGGCGAACATCAGCGAAGCAAACAGTGTGTGCGGGAACTGCGTCACCGCCACCGGGTTCGTGAGCACCGCACCGATGTCGGTGAGCTCGGCCCGACCACGCTCTTCGTTTAGCTGATAACCGACAGGGTTCTGCATGAAGGCATTCGCTGCCAAGATGAAGTAGGCCGAGGCGGCTGTGCCGATCCACACGAACCAAATCGTCATCAGGTGGATCTTCTTGGGCAGGCGATCCCAGCCGAAAATCCAGAGCCCGATGAAGGTGGCCTCGAAGAAGAAAGCGATGAGACCTTCCATGGCGAGCGGTGCGCCGAAGATGTCACCGACAAATCGTGAGTAATTCGACCAGTTCATGCCGAACTGGAATTCCTGCACAATGCCGGTGACGACCCCCATCGCGAAATTAATGAGGAAGATCTTTCCGTAGAGCTTGGTGAGGCGCAGATACTTCACATTGCCCGTGCGCACCCAGACGGTCTGCAGAATGGCAACCAGCAGCGCTAGCCCGATAGTGAGTGGAACAAACAGGAAGTGGTACAGCGTTGTCAGCCCGAATTGCCAGCGAGCGAGCGTTAACGCATCCAAGACTTCGTTCACGAGTTCTCCCGATGCCGAGCGCACCCACTGAGGGGAGCACTCCCGTAGTGAGTTCCGATGTGGGCTGGTGAAGCCCGGCGGAGCTACCGGCCGATGGCCGATCACTCACCAGCGTAGCGAAGCTGTGAATTTCCTGCGACTTCTTCTTGACGTCGAGCGATATTTCTCTCGGCACCCAACGAAAATTTCGCAACGCGCAGCCACGCCTAGACTGGAGAGGTGACTGCTGCTTCGCGCCCTGACGATCGCCCCCGATTTGCGGCGCGCCTCGATGACTGGGTACATCGGCGGCGACAGAAGCGCGCGCTCGCGAGCCTCAAGACTCCCGGAATTATTCCCTACATCAGCTATGGCTCCACCGAGTGGCTGCGCGTGATTGGGCGTGTGCTCTACCTCTCGCCCGAGAACCGCACGGGTCGGCGCACCAGCAAGGTCGCAGAAGTGCAGCGCGTGCGTGGATGGCGCAGTTTCGTCAGTTTGCACGTGCCGTTTCAGCCCGTGCAAGTGTCTATCGATGGAGCCCCGATTGCCGAGATTATCTCGGATCGCGGCGGAGTGCTCGATTCCATCGTGCAGGTGCAACTGTCGCCCGGTTGGCACACCATCGGGCTCAGCACAAATGGCTCTGAACCCGCAAATGCGCCCGTGTACATTGTGGATCCCCAAGCCAAGTTCGGCATCATCAGCGATGTGGATGACACGATCCTCAACACAGCCTTGCCCAAACCGCTGGTCGCGGCGTGGAACAGCTTCGTGCTCGACGAGCAAGCACGCACCTCCACTCCCGGTATGCCGGTGCTGTACGACCATCTCATCGCTCGTCACCCTGGCTCACCTGTGATCTATCTCTCCACCGGCGCGTGGAATGTCGCACCCGCGCTGAGCAGGTTTCTTGAGCGTAATCTCTACCCCATGGGCCCGCTTCTGCTGACCGACTGGGGCCCCACACACGACCGCTGGTTCCGCAGCGGAGCTGAGCATAAGCGACGTGAACTGCAGCGCCTGGTCACTGATTTCCCCCACATCAGGTGGCTGCTGTTTGGCGACGACGGACAGCACGATGAGTCGCTGTACCACGAGTTCTCCTCCGCCTACCCGGAGAATGTCGCCGCGGTTGCCATCCGGCAGCTATCAACGGGCCAAGCGGTGCTGGCGGGTGGACGTTCAAAGGCACGCCTGCATCGCAGCGTGAGCGGGGTGCCCTGGGTGTACGGGCCTGACGGCGCCACCCTGCGAGATGAGCTGAGTCGACTCGGATTGCTGTGACCCCTCCCGCAACTCGCCCGTGGCGACGCTTCGAACGCCGAATGACCGGCCGATTCACACTGTCACGACGCGCACCGCTACTGCAGGTCCTGAAGGCCGCAGCGGCCGCGATCCTCACGTGGTTTGTGTGTCTGTGGATCTTTCCCGCGCAAGCCCCGATTTTCGGTGCAATTGCTGCCCTGCTCTCCGTACAAGAAAGCGTGGATCAGTCCCTCACGCGCGGTGTCGAACGCGTCGTTGGCGTGGTGCTCGGGGTGTCAGTGGCGTTGGGCGCAGGCGCGCTCTTCGGCCCGCAGCCGTGGCTATTCCTCGCGGCCATTCTGGTGTCGATGAGCCTGGGCTGGCTCCTGCGCATGACGAATTCCTCGACCAACCAAATCGCAATCTCGGCGCTGCTGATGATCGCACTGGGTGGATTGTCACTGGGTTACGGTATCGAGCGACTCGTTGAGACTGCGATCGGTGCGGCTATTGGAATCGGCATCAATGCGTTAATCGTGGCACCGGTGCGCACCACTCCGGTGCACCTGGCGGTTGCCGCACTCACGCGCAGCACGGCACAAGCACTGCGCCGTCTGGCGGCCGCGCTGGAGGATCCACGCGATCGCGAATGGCTGACCGACATGATGCGTGAGGCGCGAGCCCTGCAGGGGGAACGTGATGCGGTACACCAACTGCTACGCACCGCGCGTGAAAGCCTGCGTTTGAACCCCCGCGGGCCGCGATACCGCGCCATTCTCGGCGCTGATGATGAGCTGTTCGGGCGACTGCAACCCATCGTGACTCAGGTCGTCGGAATGACGCGGGCGCTATCTGACCATTACGGCTCCGATCTCGTTGAGATTCCCGAGGTCGCAGGGATAGCAGTCGAGTTACGTCGTGCCGCGCATGATCTGGAGTTGCTGAACCGGGACGACCTGCCGCAGCAGCCCACCGCAGAGCTCCCCGCGTTGACCGCGCCCTACGTCATTCCACAGCCGCATCCAGAGTATTGGCAATTGATTGGATCACTGATGGAAGATCTGCGACGGGTGCGCGGCCGCATCACGGGCGAAATCAGCTAAGCCACGCAGAAACGGGAGGAGAGCAACGTCTCCTCCCGTTTCCGGCGTGCAGCAGCAGACGTTACTGCTGGAGTGCCGCCTGCACGTCGAGAGTGATGGTGACGTCGCTGCCGAGCAACAACCCGCCCGTCTCGAGCGGCGCGTTCCACTGAATGCCGAAGTCTTCACGCTTCACGACGGTCGTCGCGGTGAAGCCCGCCTTGTAGTTACCGTAGCCATCCTGGCCGAAACCACCGAACTCAAAGTCGAAGGTGACCTGCTTGGTGACGCCGCGAAGGGTCAAGTCGCCGTCAACAAGCAACTTGCCGTTTGCCTCACGCACACCCGTGCTCACGAAGGTGAACTGCGGGTACTCCTCAGCAGCGAAGAAGTCACCGGTGCGGAGATGGCCATCGCGGTCTGCCTGGTTGGTGTTGATTGAGGCGACCTCCACCGTGGCTTCCACCTTCGAGTCGAGCGGGTTCTCTGCGGTCACCAGGGTGCCAGCAAACTGCTCGAATTTGCCCTTCACTTTGCTGATAGCCAGGTGACGCACCGAAAAACCAACCTCGGTGTGAGTGGGGTCAATGACCCAGGTGCCAGCGCGGTAGCCGGGGATCTGATCTGCGGTGATTGCCATGAGTGCTCCTCAAGAATAGATAAACTATTTGATTGATACTTCAACTAAATTCAGAGTATCAAGCAACTCAGCATGCGTCAAATATTCATGTGAATATTTCTCGAGATTTCACCCGCCCGTTACCTGGGGCGCCGTTTCGCAGCCTCCCGGGCACGCTGCGCAGTGACATCAAGATCCGCCCGGGGCACAAACTCTCCGTAACGTCGACGTGCCGCCTCAGCAATCAAGTAGTCAGAAACCGCCGGGTTCTTCGGCAACAAGGAACCGTGCAGGTAACTCCCGATCACCCGATGGGAACGCGCACCCTCGATACCGTCGCGCGGGTTATTGCCCGCGCCGCGGGTGACGCGGCCGAGCGGCTGCGAGGCCGCACCCAGCACCGTATCGCCGCTGTGATTCTCGTAGCCGATCACCTCACCGAACTCATCACTCTCCACCACGATGTTGCCAATCATGCGCGTGTCACCGCCACGCGTCTCGACGTCGAGCACCCCAATCCCCATGAGTTCTTCACCGGTGTGGGTGATAAAGCGATGGCCGAAGAGTTGATAGAGCCCACAGATCACGAGCATGGGCACGCCATCTGCAGCGAGTTGCCGCAACTCGTCTCCCTTGGCGAGCAAATCAGCGGCGACCCGTCCCTGGCCGGAATCCTGACCACCACCCCCGAGCACGATATCAACCTGCGGCGGCAACGAATCGCCCGGATTGACCTCCACCAGACGCGGCGTATATCCGTGCGCGCGGGCTCGACGCAGCAGCGCCAGCACATTTCCGCGGTCACCGTAGATGTTCATGTCACGGGGGTACAACGACACCACCACCAGCTCCTTCGGCGCGTCGTGCTGCGCCTCTGGCGTCTCGGATACGGGCTGGGTCACCAGATCTCCTCCACCTCGGTAACCTCCGCAAGCGCTTTGCGGAGGGTGAGCATCGCCGTGTACGTGCAATAGATCCGCCGCGGCTGACCTGGCGTGCGGGCGCGGAAATCTTGCAGGCCGAGCTCGAGGTCTTCCACCACCGCGGCGACGGCCACATCGTCATGTTCGAGCCGCAGAGCCATATCCCAGGCACGGGTGCCAGAGACGAGCTGCACTCCCCCGGCAGCGAGCGAACCGAAGTCGACATCCCACAGCCAAGACATATCGCGCCCGTCTGCGTATTGATCGTTAATCGCAATCATGGTGCCCACCCGAGCTGGGTCAAACGAGGCGAGCGCCAAGCGAAAACCTGCGGGGTTCTTTACGAGCACCAGCTCTAACGGCTGACCATCGAGCACGAGTTGCTCGCCGCGCCCGAACGCCGGTCGCACCTGTGCGAGTGCGTCGAGCAGCGCCGCAGTGTCTACCTCCGGCGTGGCGGTTGGCACTGCGCTGGTCGGTCCGTGAGACAGCACCATCCGCACAATGGCAAGCGCGGCGGCGGCGTTGAAGGTGTTGTAGAGCCCCTCAAGTCGCAGCGGAGTGGGGCGGCGCTCCCCCGCGATCTCAAACACGGCAGTGTGGTCACCAATTTCGACGAGCGTGACATCTGCGGCTGCGCGCTGCGAGTCAGCACCGCGATTCTGGGTGGCGCCCCCCTGATGAAAATCATCATCGCTCGGGAAGACCGCGAGCAGATCATCGGAGAGCCCAAAGGTGCGCACGGTAAGTCGCGCTGCCTGCTCGGCACCAATCCGCGCCAGTAGTGGGTCTTCGCGATTCACGACCAGCCCGGTCGTGGTGGCCGCCGCAATACGCGCCAGCAGCTTCGCCGTCGTGTCGATCTCTCCAAAGCGATCCAGCTGATCACGCAACACATTCAGCAGCAGTGTGAAGCGTGGCTGCACACGCGCAATGAAGTGGATCGCGTGCGCTTCGTCGAGTTCGAGCACGGCGATGTCTGCGTCCAGGCGGCCGCGCATGCTGCACTCGTGAATGGCCGCCGCGATCACCCCGCGCGAGAAGTTCGATCCGGTTTTGTTCGTGAATACCCGCAGCCCCCGCGCCTCAAGCATTTCAACGATCATCTTCGTGGTGGTGGTCTTGCCGTTGGTGCCGCTCACCGCAACGACCCCGTAGGGCAGACGCCCCAAGATACGGGCGAGAAATCCGGGGTCAAGTTTCTCGATCACCAGACCGGGGAGCGCTGATCCACCCCCACGCAACCGCGCCACCTGCCGCACGAACTTGCCGATTCCGGCAGAGAGCACATCACGCATGCTCCCAGCGTAGTGATTTAGTGGCTGCGCTGGCAGCCGGGGCACCAGTAGAGCTTGCGGTTCGCCATCTCTTCGAGCGCGATCGTGGCTCCGCAGCGCTTACACGGTGTTCCCTCGAGCTTGTACACCCAGTGTCGCTCGTCGCGCTCACGCAGCGCCCGCAGGTAGTCGTCGCCCTGCAAGCCATCGATGGTAATCATCTGGCCGACGGTGATGCCGATCTGCAGCAGGTGGGCCCAGTCGTCCCATAGCTCACCGAGGATGCGAGCGCCGAGCGCGGCCGCTGGCACATGAGGATCGATGCCCGCGCGAAACAGCAGCTCGGCGCGATACACGTTGCCGATGCCGGCCACCACCGACTGATCCATGAGCACCAGACCAATGGGGGTGCGTTTTTTCAATGCGCGGGTGATGAAGCGTTCACGCTCAGCTTCCGTGTTTGCGTTCGCCGGGTCGGGGCCCAAACGTTGCAGCACGGCTTCCACGCCCTCGGGCGGCAACACTTCGCATGCGGTGGGGCCGCGCAGATCCGCACACACCCGGTCAGTCAAGAGACGCACGCGCACCTGCCCCACCGGCTCCGGCGGAAACGATGCGGAGACTCCCGTACGATCATGCTCAGCCATGCGCACCCGCGAACGTCGCGGCGCGCCGATCGACGTCACCGAGTCTTCCGCCTCGCGATCGACGGGCGCGGCATCCAGCATGCCGACCTGACCGAGCTTCAGCGCGCCGGGCACGGTGCCGTGAATCTCGATGCTTGGGTCGATCCGCACTTCGCCTGCAAAGTCCCAGGCGCCATAGATTCCGAGATGCACCCGCAACCAGTCGCGTTCTTCGAACTCAAGGAACATCTGCTTGCCGACCGCACGAGCGTCAGTCATTTCGCGGTGTGTGAGCATCGCGGCACCCCTCGCGAACCGGCCTTGCGGGCTGGTCACCTCGGGGTGGGTACCCACGAAATTCGCGCCAAATTGGCGGGCAATGCGGTGTACGGAATGACCCTCGGGCACTAGAGCGTGTCCACCTGTTTCCCCGCGATGGCGCCGGTGCGCTCGTACTCTGCCAGCTGCCCGATGCGACGCACGTGTCGCTCGTCACCGCTAAACGGGGTTGAAATGAACAGCTCGATGAAGCGGATCGCGTCTTCGACCGGGTGCTGCCGCGCGCCAATTGAGATCACATTGGCGTTGTTGTGCTCACGTGCCAGCGTGGCGGTTGATTCATTCCACACCAACGCGGCCCGAATCCCGGCAACCTTGTTGGCGGCCATCTGCTCGCCATTACCGGAACCGCCGAAAACCACGCCCAGCGCTTCCACTCCGTCACGCTCGTCGCGCGCCACTCCGAGCGCCGCATTAATACAAAACGACGGGTAGTCATCGAGGGCGTCATACTCCGCCGGCCCGTGATCGATCACTTCATAGCCGAGGTTGCGCAAGTGCTGCTGCAGTTGCTGGCTGAACTCGAGACCGGCGTGATCGGTAGCGATGTGGATCCGCATGCGTGTGGCTCTCTTTCGAAGTAGGGCGATCAGGCGAACTGCGGGCCGACCTCGCGGCCACGCTTCAACTCATAGAAACCGGGAATGGAGGCGGCCGCCTGCACGGCGTCCCACAGCTTCACTGCGTCTTCGCCGCGAGGCGCTGGGCTGATCACCGGGCCAAAGAAGGCGACACCGTCGATGGCGATGATCGGAATCCCGACACCGGGGCCGACCATCTCGATGCCGCGGTGGGTACTGGCGCGCAATTTGTCCTCAAGTTCATCGCTGGCACCAATCTGGGCTAGCTCAGCGGGGAGCCCCGCCTGCGCCAGCGCTTCCGTGAGCAGCACGTCGTAGTCAGTGCGCCCCGCCGGGTGGAGCCGCTCACCGAGCGCTGTGTAGAGCGCGCCGACCGCAGACACACCGTGCGATGCGGCGACCGCAGTCAGCACCAGACCGAAGCGGTGCCCTTGCCGCTGCGCTTCGGCGTGTTCCCCCGGGTCGTTGCCCTCGTTGAGCACGGCCAAGCTGAAGGGGTGCCACTGCACCTGCATACCGCGCATCTCGGCGACTTCGGTCATCCATCGGCTGGTGATCCACGTCCAAGGGCAGATCGGATCGAACCAGAATTCCACGGTGGGCGCAGCACTTTCAGTCATGCCTCGAGTCTAGTCAGCTGGCGGGAATAGGCTGGGGTGCATCCCGGTCCGCCTGGCGGAGCGATCCACTGACCACCGTTCATAAAGGAGCATCGTGCCCGGAGAAAACCTCACCCGCACGGAAGCCATCGAGCGTGCGCGCATTATCTCGACACACAGCTATGACATTGCCCTCGATCTCACGACCGGCCCAGAAATATTCCGTGTCGAAACCACCGTGCGGTTTGGGGCGCAGCCCGGCGCCAGCAGCTTTATTGACCTCATCGCGGCGCAGGTGCACAGCATCACCCTGAACGGGCAATCACTTGACCCGGCAACGCACGTCGCGGACTCACGCATCTCGCTGCCCGATCTGCAGGCAGAAAACCTGCTTACTGTGGTGAGTGACCAGCGCTACATGAACACCGGTGAGGGCCTGCACCGGTTCGTGGATCCCGCTGATGGCGAGGTGTACCTGTACTCGCAGTTTGAGGTGCCTGACTCTCGGCGCATGTTTGCGGTGTTCGAGCAGCCCGATCTGAAAGCGACCTTCAGCTTCACCGTCACCGCGCCGGCACGCTGGCAGGTGCTCAGCAATCAGCCGACGCCGCCCAGCACCCCGGCTGGCGAACGTGACGGCGAAGCCATCGCGACCTGGGCGTTCCCACCGACCCCGGTGATGTCAAGCTACATCACGGCCCTGATCGCTGGCCCCTACGAGGAGGTGCGCTCCGAGCTCACCAGCCGTGACGGGCGCACGATTCCGCTGGGAGTGTTCTGTCGAGCTTCGCTGCGCGAGTACCTCGATGCCGACTACATCTTCGAGAAAACGCGCGAGGGTTTCGCGTTCTTTGAAGAGCAGTTCGAGTACCCATACCCCTTCGAGAAGTACGATCAGATTTTCGCGCCCGAGTACAACATGGGTGCGATGGAGAACATCGGCGCGGTCACGTTCACCGAAGCGTATGTGTTCCGCAGCAAGGTCACCGACGCGATGCGTGAGCGCCGGGTAGTCACGATCCTGCACGAACTCGCGCACATGTGGTTTGGTGATCTGGTCACCATGCGCTGGTGGAACGACCTGTGGCTCAACGAGTCTTTCGCGGAGTACATGTCGATTTTGGGAGTGGCCGAGGCGACCGAGTGGCGTGACTGCTGGACGACCTTTGTAGCGAGCGAAAAATCCTGGGCCTACCGCCAGGATCAACTTCCCTCCACGCACCCGATCGTTGCTGAAATCCGAGATCTCGAAGACGTGCTGGTGAATTTCGACGGCATCACCTACGCGAAGGGCGCCTCGGTGCTCAAGCAGCTGGTGGCCTGGGTCGGACGCGAACCCTTCATGCAGGGGGTGCACGACTACTTCGTAAAGCATCACCACGGCAACACCGAGTTGCCAGATCTGCTGGTTGAACTTGAAGCACGCAGCGGGCGCAACCTCAGCGAGTGGTCACGCCTGTGGCTCGAGACCGCCGGTGTGAACACTCTGCGCCCCGTGTTCGAGGTCGACGCTGCTGGTGTCTTCACCTCGTTTGCGATCGCGCAATCCGCGGCCGAGGAGTACCCTACGCTGCGTCCGCATCGCATTGCGATCGGCCTGTACGAGGTGAGCGACACGGGAAGCCTCACGCGCGTCACGCGCGTGGAGACCGATATTGACGGCGCGCTCACCGACGTGCCGGAACTCGTTGGAGTGTCGCAGCCCGCGCTGTTGCTCCTCAACGACGACGATCTCACCTACGCAAAGATTCGCTTGGATGACCGTTCGCTGCAGACTGCAGTGGACCGGCTCGGACACATTGAAGACTCACTCGCACGCGCACTCGTGTGGGGCACCCTGTGGGATGCCACCCGGGACGGCGAATACCCGGCGTCGCGCTTTGTTGAGGTGGTGCTTGCGCACATCGGCCCAGAATCGCAATCCACGACCCTGCGCACCCTGATTGGGCAACTGCTACTGGCCGCCAGTAGCTACGTGGCACCCGAACGACGCAGCGCAACGCTGGAGCGTGTGGGCGAAGCGCTGTGGCAACTTGCCGTGGACGCGGACCCGGGCTCAGATCGCCAGTTCCAGTTCGTAAAGGCCTTCGCGCAGGTGGCTGCGACGGATGATCAACTCGACACCGTGCTGGCGCTCCTCGAAGAGCGCGCCCCGCTTGACGGGCTGGACATCGACACCGATCTTGGCTGGGAACTGCTCATCTCACTGGCTTCGGGCGGTCGTGCCACCCTCGAGGAGATCGAGGCTGCGCTCGCAGATGACCGCACCGCCAGTGGTCAACAATCAGCCGCGCACGCGCGGGCGGCACTGCCCACGAGCGAGGCAAAGCAGGCGGCGTGGCAGTCGGTGTTTGATTCAACGGATCAACCCAACGCGATTGTGCGCGCCACCGGTCTCGGTTTCCTGCGTGCGCACGACCGCGGATTGCTCGAGCCGTTCGTTGCCCGGTACTTCGAGGCGCTGCTCCCCATCTGGGAGAGCCGCAGCTACGCGATCGCCGAGGAGATCATCGAAGGCTTTTACCCCGCACCGCTCGCCAACGAGTCACTCCGCCTGGCCACGCGCGAGTGGCTCGACGCACACCCGGATGCGCCAGCGGCACTTCGACGCCTCGTGACTGAGCACCTCGCTGGAGTGGAACGCGCTCTGCTCGCGCAGGCGGCAGATGCAGAGGCCTAAGCCATGACGGAGTTCTGGGCGGCGGTCGGCGCGTTCTTCGTCACCTATCAGGTGCCGTTCACGATCCTTCTGATCGTGATCGGTGCCATCCTGGCAAACTGGCTACTGCGACGCATGCTGGATCGCGGGGTCGGCCACGTAGTGCGCGGAGTGAAGCGCGCCCAGGATGTGGACTCCACGCAGGAGCTGCAGGCGACCCCCCACCTGAATGCCCGCGCCGTACAACGCACCCGCACCCTGGGCACAGTCGGTCGCCACATCATCTCCTGGACGATTGTCATCGCCGCGGTGATGGCGATCCTCGCACAGCTCGGCGTGAACCTGACCGCGATGCTTGCCTCGGCTGGCATTGTGGCTGCGGGGCTCGTCTTCGGTGCACAGAACATCGTGAAAGACATTTTGAACGGCATCTTCATGGTGTTCGAGGATCAACTCGGCGTCGGTGACTTTGTGACCATTGACCAGGTCAGCGGCACCGTCGAAGATGTGGGCATCCGCGTCACCAAGGTACGCGCCATGGATGGCACCCTATGGTTCATTCGGAACGGCGAAATCCTTACCCTGGGCAATGCCTCTCAAGGGTGGGGTCGCGCGATCATCGACATTGCGGTGTCGGCCGACACCGACCTGGCGGTCGCTGAGCAAGCGGCGCTCGAGTGCGGGCGTGAACTGATCCACTCGCCAGAATTTGCGCGCCGCGTCACCGGCGAACCAGAAATGCTCGGTCTCGAGAGCGTGTTCGGTGATCGCGCCACACTGCGCCTGATGGTGCGCACCCGCCCCGAGGCGCAGTGGGCGGTGCAGCGTGAGCTGCGCGCGCGCATTAAGACACGCTACGCCGAACTCGGCATTACCCTAGCTGCCGAGCTACCGAAGTTCCCCGGAGGGTCACTATGAGCCAACACCCCAGCGATCTACCGCCGGAACCGGCGCCGACCCCTCGTCTGCACCTGCGGCAGAGCGAACAGGGGCCTGCGGTCACTGACACGCTGTGGGCGCAGGTCGGCGGCACAGACACCTTCGAGCGGCTGGTGCGCGCCTTCTACCGCGGAGTGCGCGAAGACGAGGTGCTCGCGCCGATGTACCCCGATGACGACTGGGAGGGTGCGATCTGGCGGTTACGCGCGTTCCTCGAGCAGTACTGGGGTGGTCCAACCACGTACTCTGAGCAGCGAGGCCACCCGCGCCTGCGCATGCGGCATGCGCCGTTTCCGGTGACGCCGCTGGCGCGTGAGCGTTGGCTGCTGCACATGCATGCCGCACTTGACGAGGTGGCGTTGCCTCCGATGCACGACGCCGCATTTCGCGATTATGTGGATCGAGCCGCCCTCGCCATGGTGAACCGCTTCGAATAGGCCTGAGTTTACTGCGGCGGTGCCGCAGGTGGCGGGGTCTGCGGAGGCGCTTGCGGTTGCGCAGCGGCTGGCGGCGTAACCGGAGGCTCTGGTGCCGGTACCTCAGTAACCGTAGTGCCCGCGCCCAAACGTTTCAGCGGGGTGTTCGAATTCCTGCCTGAGATGTAAGCATTCTCGACCCCCTTCACCTCGCCGGTTTTCTGGTCGTAGGTGCGCAGGTCAAGCACCTCGGCAGGAGTCTCGCGCTCGAACGCGTGCCGCTTGTCGGTGTTTCGGTACCGCAGGAACACCCACATAAAGAAGCCCAGGCCACCGGCAGGCCCGATCAACCAGAGCCACGCACCGCCCTCGTCAGAACTCGCACCATAGTCTTCGAGCCGGGCAATGACCGCGAGTTCGAGGTTGCTGCTGAGAGCAATCCACGCGTCAAGAAATTGCATCACGGAAGCTCCCTACCCCATCACAAAATCGAGGAAGCCACCGACGGCGGTTCCGACAATGCCAATCACAACTGCGATTGGCACCAAGCGACTGTATCGAATGGGAACGCTGCCCATCGTCTCACCGGTGCGGCCATTCACCGCGACGAAGTGCGTGAGTCGGCCATCGAAGTAGCTGTACAGCCACACCGGCACCGAAATCGCGACCCAGCGCGTGCCCTTCACATCAAGATGCTCAGTCTCCCAGCGAATTCCGCGATCGTATTGCGCTGAGCTGTCGTTGGCACGCTCGCGTCCGATTGAGAGCAGACGGTTGTGCGCTTCGGTGCCCAATGTATTGACGTCGAGGTCACGCTTCTCCGCGGTAAAACCACGGAGATAGTTTGCGTTGTAGGCCACCGCAGCCTTCACGTCAAAGGGTTGGATCGCGTTAATGATGTTGTTGGTGTTGCGCGACCAGTCAATGTCTGCGCGCTGCGCGGAGGATTCGATCAGCACGTCGTCAATATGCAGGTCGAAGGAGCGCGCGACCTGGTAGACGTCTGCGTCATACAGCGTGACGGTGTCATCGCCGCGTTTGCGGGTGTAATGGCGCGTCTCGATTTCACCGAACCCGGTGAGATCAATATGCGTGTTGGCGTCGAGCAGCATATACGGCATGTACACACCGACAACTTCGGTCGGCGCAAACTCGCGCACGAACTTCGGGTGGGCAAAGAAGCGGCGCGCTTTTACGAACTGATCGATCCTGGCGATGGCGTCCTCGCGAGTGATAGTGAAGGGCAACACACCATCGGGCACCGCGCCGTTCGGCTGTTGCGAGTTCACCGACAGGGTATTGCGGCACCAGTGACAGCGCGATTGCAGTGCCTCCTGTGTGTTCACGACCACGTCGGCGCCGCAGGCTTGGCACTTCAGCGTCAGCACATCTTCAGCTGATTCCTGCAGAGAGGCGGCGCCGGAGGCCACCGTGGTGCCGCGAAGCTCGCCGATTTCTGAGTCGAGGCCGAACTGCTGTGCAATCGCTGACTCAGCCCACTCATGGCGGCAGAAGTGGCAAATCAGCATGCCGGTGGAGGGACGCAGTGAGATCTCAGTGGATCCACACTTCGGGCACTTATCGAGCCCGTCGGACTTCCCCGTCGAAGTATCGATGTGATTATCGGCCATGCGCGGCTACAGCCCCAACAGTGCTTTCTTCGCCGCTTCGAAATCTTCAGCGGTGATGAGGCCCTGATCTAGCATCTGCTTGTATTGCGCAAGCTTCGCTACGGGGTCTTCCGCGGCAGCAGGCGCAGCGGGCGCAGGTGCGGCAGCGGGCGCCGCCTGCTGCGGCTGTTGCTGCTGCTGGAAGTTCAGCGCCTGCCCTGTCATCCCGACGCCCATGCCCATCATGGCCATGCCACCGGCACCCGCGTTTGAGCCTGCCGCTTCGAAACCACGTGCCACGGACTGCTGCAGGAAGGACGCTCCGCGGTTACCCGACAGCGCATCAGCCTTCTTCACATCACTCAGCAGCTGCTGGGTGTCAGCGTCGTACTCGATCGACTGAATCGCGGTGCTCACAATCGCGAGACCGCGATGCGAGGCCCACTGATAGCCACTCTCGACGGCGGCAGAGAGCGATTGCGCAAATCCGAGCGCATCGCTCTGGATCCGTGCCATACGGTTGCCCTTGCTCGGATCATTCGTATAGATCGAGAACGCGGGAGCCAGCGAAGAGACCACCTCGTTAAACAGTTGCGCCGCCGCGTCATTATCGAGGTCGCTGAAGTCAAACACCCGCGCATCGGCACCAAGATAGGTGAGCGGCACGAACTGCTTCACAAACAACACGGGGTCAATGATCTTCAAGGTGTAGGTGCCGCGTGTGATCGCCCCGACCTGCGTGCCGAGGAAGGCATCGTCCCAGTAAATCTCGCTCTGCGTGCCAAAGCGGTTGTTCGGAATTTCTTTCAGGTTGACGTAGAACGCCAGGTGCTGAGCTCCTGGCTGCCCACCAAATTTAAAGCGCTCCCACGATTGCACCACTGTGGAGGCGAGTAACCCGCCGCCGGTAAAGATCGACTTCGCCTGCGAGTCCGTGGTCGAGAACTTGTAGCCGCCAGCCTCGGTGACCAGGCCAGTCAACTCTCCATTAAGGAAGGTCAGCAGACCGTATCCTTCGGGCACCACAATCAGTGAGCCGTCAGTAATGATGTTCTGCGAACCCTGCGTGTTCGAGCCGCGGCCGGCGTTGGTGCCTTTGGGCACGGCGGGAAACAGTGCGGCGGTCGGCGCGAGACCTGCGGGCGGCTGCAGGAAATCGATCCACTGATCGGCGAACATCCCGCCGATCGCGCCTGAGAATGCCTTGATGAAGCCCATGGTCTCCCCTTATTTTTCGTGCACCACAGTCGATGCTGCAACCCCTGTAGTGCAATCCTATGAGCCAGCCCACGCGCAAGGAAGAGGTTGACAGGCGCGGCGGCACGGTTGCAGGGCCAGGAAACACCGGCGGCTGCGATACGCTATTTTGTGGGCCTCCTTAGCTCAGTGGATAGAGCAACAGCCTTCTAATCTGTTGGTCGCTGGTTCGAATCCAGCAGGGGGCACTTGAGCTCGCTGAGG
>CAZTBS010000007.1:0-61944 GCA_964612125.1 uncultured Leucobacter sp.
GATGAGGCCGCAGTTATCGGCGCGGAGGAGGTTGGCCGAATCAGCGCAGACATTCCGCGCGGTGGCGCCTCCGGCGCAGATCGTGGGGTGGAATCATCGCTCGGCAACCTGGTCGCAGACATCTACCTGTGGGCCACATCGAACCCGTCCTATGCTGGTACCCCGGCACAAATTGGGCTCATGAACCCGGGCGGCCTTCGCGCGGACTTGCGCTACGGCACTGATGGAACCATGACCGTCCGCGACGTCGCCAATGTGCAGCCCTTCGCGAACACTCTGGTCACGGTGGAGCTCACCGGGGCTCAGCTCAAGAGTATCCTTGAAGAGCAGTGGCAACCCGACGGCTCCAGCCGCCCGAAGCTGCACCTGGGTGTGTCAGAGGGCTTCTCCTATGAGTACGACCCGACAGCTGCGCGCGGCGCACGCATTGTCTCGATGACTTACCAAGGCGACCCGATCACGGAAAGCGACACCTTCACGGTCGTTACGAACTCCTTCCTGGCAGATGGAGGCGACAATTTCGTCACCTTCCGTGCAGGAGCGGAGCGCACCGACACCGGCCAGGTGGATCTCGCCGCAACGGTCGACTACTTTGAGGCGCACCCGATGGTGGATCCTGCCCCACTAGGCCGCGCCGCGTTGTACACCGGTTCGGACGACAACGACCCCATCACCGAAGAAGCTGCCTGGGCGACCGTTACCATTGGATCGAACACGGTCGTACAGGGCGGCACTTTGAACGTCAATGTGGCTGAACTTCAGCCTGGGCAGCAGATCGGTGCCACGCTCTACAGCGATCCGATCGTGATCACCGGAATCCCCGCCGCAGGGGCTGACGGACGCACCTCGTTCGCGGTGCGAATCCCGACCAACCTGACACCAGGAGCACACCGCTTGGTGATCACCTCGGCAGGGCTCGAACCAATCGAGATTCCGATCCAAGTGACTGCAGCGGGCGGACTCGCGACTACGGGTGGCCAGGCCCCGCTGGCGGTTGCATGGACCGCTGATCTGCTGCTCCTTGCTGGCGGACTGGCACTCACATTGCGCCGCCGCGCTGCGCAAGCTGCTGAGTAGATTCGACAGCGAAACCACTGCGGCCCGCACCTGTGAAGGTGCGGGCCGCAGTGGTAAAAACAGTATTTTCTGAGGAGACTGGAGTCTCTGACATCTGCCTCGCGGATACTCACACGCCTGACCCGGCACACCGGCGACATGGGCTGGACACGGCCGCTCAGCCACTCCTGCCAGGACCTACTCATCGTCAGTGTGAGGATGCACCCTCACTCTCGCAGACGCACACGCACTGCTCGCGGGGCAACCGAGGAGAAGAAGACCCCCTGGCAAGAGATTTCTCTCGCCAGGGGGTCTTAAGTGATCTGGCGGAGACAGGGGGATTTGAACCCCCGGTCGAGTTTAACCCCGACCCTTCATTAGCAGTGAAGTCCGTTCGGCCGCTCCGGCATGTCTCCGCAGACCATCCTATGCCACGCCACCGCCACATCGGAAATTGGGCAGACCACGCAACACATCGCACATGAACATGACGGCAGAGTCACCCCATACGGCAGCAGCACTGCCGAACTCCTGCAGCCAGTTCGCTAGTACACCGTGCGCCCCTGTGAACAGGTTTGTGCCGCTGCGCTCTGCCCCGTGATGTTCGGAGGCAAGACCACTGGCCCCGGATCCGCCACGGTACCTTCAGTGGGCGGGGCACTGGCGTCAGCACCTGGATCGATGGTTTCCGCGGGCACTTCAGCTGGTACCTCTTCGACCGGCGTTGCTGAGGTGACCCCCTCACCCATGCTGGCAACCTCAAACGGCTGACCAGCCTGGAGAATCTCCATCAAGGTTTCGCCAGACGCATAGTCAGGAGTGAGACGACCCGCCTGATACGGGTGGCTAAAGCTTGGGTACTGCACGAAGTTGATCCGCTCGAGATCAATGTCAGCAACGGTTCCCGCGACCGCCTGCATGAACTGCACCGTCGCCATGTTGCTCGACAGGGTCATATTCTCAACCCCAGCCTTCGCAAGGCCGTATACCTTCACGGGATTCGTCAGCGTATCTGCGCTGCGCAGCTGACGCACCAGCGATGACATGAAGATCTGCTGGTTGCTAATTCGGCTGACGTCACTACCATTGCCGACTCCATGACGGGTCCGCAAATAGGCGAGGGCATCGTAGCCCTGCAGAGTGACGTTACCCGCCGGCAAGTACAGACCCGTGTAGTCATCGTTGATCGGTTCAAGCAAACACACTTCTACGCCACCGATTGCGTTCGACATCGCGATCACGCCGTCGAAGGTCACCAGACCCGCATAAGGAACAGGCATGCCCGTGAGCTTCTCGATGGTCAGCGCAACACACGCCAGACCGCCATAGCTCAGAGCGGAGTTCAACTGCTGCTCACTCATCGCAGAGTAGTAGTTCGGTTCTCCGTCTGGGCCCGGGCAACTCGGTATCGGTACCATCAAGTCCCGCGGGAAACTCACCACCGTGGCGTTTTGGTGATCTGCCGAAACGTGCAGCAGCAGGTTCACATCGTTGAGCTCGCCCTGTTCGCCGTCGTCGAGGCTCTGCCCAGCACGGGAATCGGATCCGACCAGCAGCACCGTCAATGCACCGTCAATGGACTGTGCACCCGCACCGACCGCCTGCGGGTCTGGCGCTGGCGCCACGAGTTCGACCGTCTTGACGTCTTGCACCAAGCCGAGCACGGCATACGCTGCGACAGAGACACCGCTGAGCGCCACCACTACCACCGCAGCAAGCAGCACCTTCGCAGCGTTCCACCAGGAATTCGAACGACGTAACACCCCATGGCGCACGTTCGCCGGAGACTCTCCTGACTGGCGCTTCTTCTGCCCCATTCCGTGCCCTTCAACTCAGTACGACCCGCGCAATTGAACTCACGCAAATTCCGACTGTACCTGTTTCCTCTGTGCGAGCGCTGGGTTTGTCAGGCGTAGACAACGAATGGACCCCGCCTCAGCGGGGTCCATTCGAATGGCGGAGGGTAGGGGATTTGAACCCCTGATGCAGGATCACTGCATGCTTGTTTTCAAGACAAGTTCCTTCGGCCGCTCGGACAACCCTCCGCAGACAAGCTTACTCACTTCACGGAGCAAGTATGTTCGCGAAGCGGTCGCGCAATGCGGCGAGCAGACCATCTTCCTCGATCGTGCCGGTAACACGACGCGCAGCGGCCTGCACCTCAGGCGCAGCCTGCCCCATGGCGACAGAATCGCCCATGCGCCCCGCCCAGCGCAGCATCTCGAGATCGTTGTGCCCGTCACCAGCCGCAAACACCCGCGAATCATCAATGCCGAGCCGCCCAGCAATGGTTTCGAGCGCACTCGCCTTGGTCACCCCGTGCGGAGCGATATCAAGCCATGAAGTGCGACCCACCGCATACGACACACTGGTTAGGCCCATGGTCTCGACGACCTTCAGAAACTCCTCGAGACGGTAATCGGGCGACACCACCACCACACGCGAAGCCTGCACCCCCAGCAACTCATCAAACGGCACACGACGCTGTGCCGACGGTAGGGTGCCGCTGGGAATTTCATCTGTATAGAGGAACCCGCCGTCTGCAAGTTCAACCGCATAGTGCGCCTTCACCAGGTGGGTACGAATGCGCAACAACGCATCCGTGGGGTCGAACGCCTCAACGTATTCGCGACGGTAGGCGCGCGTCGCAAACGGGTCTCGCTTCAACGTCACCGCACCGTTGGCTGCGACCACCCAGTCTGGTTGGATGCGCAGGTGTTCGACCACCGGCAGTGTCGCGTCAGTCGAACGACCCGTCGCGATGACGACCTCATGTCCCACACGGTGCAGAGTGCGGATCGCGGCTGCAAGTTCCGCACCAACATGCCCGTCATCACCGTCGTCGCCGTTCGCAAGCGCACCGTGACCCATGATCGTGCCGTCAACATCAAGCGCGATCAAGTGCCGCTCCTCGGGAGCTACCCGAGGCAGCTGTGACGCACCCTCCGCAGCTGGCAGCATCGTCTACGCCCGTTGCTCGGAGATGGGTGTCAATACTTCAAGTCCACCCAAGAACGGACGCAGGGCCTCGGGCACCCGTACACTGCCATCGGCTTGTTGATGCGTTTCCAGCAGGGCGACAATCCAACGAGTGGTCGCAAGCGTGCCGTTCAGTGTGGCAACCGGGGCCGTCTTTCCGCTCTCCGTGCGGAAACGGGTGGCAAGCCTGCGCGACTGATAGCTCGTGCAATTGCTGGTAGAGGTCAGCTCTCGGTAGGTGCCCTGGGTGGGTACCCATGCCTCGATGTCAAACTTGCGCGCTGCGCTTGAGCCGAGATCACCTGCTGCAACATCGATCACTCGGTAGTGCAGACCCAGCAGCTGCAGCATTTCTTCCTGCCACCCCACAAGCCGGTCATGTTCTGCCTCGGCATCGGCGGGGTCGGCGTAAACAAACATCTCAAGCTTGTTGAATTGATGCACACGCAGAATACCGCGCGTATCTTTGCCGTGTGAGCCTGCTTCGCGGCGGTAGCAGGTCGACCAGCCCGCGTAACGCAGCGGCCCGTGGCTGAGGTCGATAATTTCATCGGCATGGTAGCCAGCGAGTGCAACCTCGCTGGTTCCGGTCAGGAAGAGCTCATCGGCCGCCAAGTGGTAGACCTCATCGGCATGCTCACCTAAGAAACCAGTGCCGCGCATAATCTCGGGTTTCACCAGAGTTGGGGTGATGAGCGGGGTAAACCCGTTCGCCAGGGCACGATCAAGCGCCAGGTTCATGAGGGCGAGTTCGAGTCGCGCACCTACTCCGCGAAGGAAATAGAACCGTGCACCGGAAACCTTCGCACCACGCTCCATGTCAATCGCTCCGAGCAACTCACCAATTTCCAGGTGATCGCGCGGTTCAAAATCAAATGTCGGGATCTGCCCAATTTCACGCAGAGTGACGAAGTTATCTTCGCCGCCAGCGGGAACCCCCTCAATGATGACGTTCTGAATACTGCCAGCGATCCGCTCGAACTCAAGTTCTGCAGCCTTCGCGCGCGCATCAGCAGCTTTGACGGCCGCCGCGAGCTCCTGCGCCTGCGCGATCAGCGCGGGCTTCTCATCCTTGGCAGCGGATCGCACCTGCTTACTGAACTCATTCTGCTCGGCCCGCAGCTGCTCAAACTCGGTGAGTGCGGCACGGCGAGCGGTGTCGGCAGCGAGCGCCTGATCCACCACCGCCTCATCATTACCGCGTGCGCGCTGCGAACGCTTCACTACCTCTGGATCTGCGCGGAGCAAGACTGGATCGATCACTCTGCCAGTCTAGTCAGCGCATCGCGGCACAGACTGGGCGGTAACGTGGAGGCATGGTGACACCGCAGGAGCAGATGCGACCGCGCGCAGCCGTGGTCTATCAGCCGTTCAAAACGGATCTTGCAAGCTTGCGCGCGGCGGTGCAGAAGTATGAGAGCGCGAATGGCTGGGCTCCCACACGCTGGTTCGAGACCGAGGAGGCCGACGCGGGCACGGGGGCTGCACACCGCGCGCTTACAGCGGGAGCCAAGGTGGTGCTTGCCTCTGGCGGCGATGGCACCGTGCGCGCAGTTGCCGAGGCATTGCGCGGCACCGGCACCCCGCTCGGCGTTGTGCCGCAGGGCACCGGCAACATTCTTGCCCGCAATATCGGCATGCCTTTGAGTAACGTAGACGAAGCGGTACGTGCCGCGTTTCAGGGCGACAATCGCCCGATCGATCTCGGTGTCATCACCATCACCCGCGAAGACGAATCCGAGAGCGAGCACGTGTTTCTCGTGCTCGCTGGCATGGGTCTGGATGCACGCACCATCTCCACCACCCGTTCCGAACTGAAAAAGCACCTCGGCTGGTTAGCGTATGTCGATGCCGGCGTGCGCACCATGATGAAAGATTCGCCGCTGCACATTCAGTACTCGTTCGACGGCTCGCCCGCGAAATCCCTCACAGTCTACACCGTGATGATCGGGAACTGTGGGCTGATGCCGGGTGGAGTGCTGCTGATCCCAGACGCGAAGTTCGACGACGGCTATCTCGATGTGGTCGCGTTGCGCCCGCTGGGCCGCTTGGCCTGGCTGCGCATCTGGCGCAAGCTCGGATGGGAAAACGGAGTGCTGCGCAAGACCAAGACCGGTCGTCAACTCATTGACCTGGTAAATGACACCCGTGAGGTCACCTACCTGCGCTCGCGCCGCTTTGCGCTCTCGGTGCATGAACCCGAGCCGATTCAGCTGGACGGCGATGATTTCGGCATTGCGCTGGGTGCGAGCGGGCGTGTGGATCCGGGCGCCCTCGTGCTGCGCGTGCTCCCCGAATGGAAATCGGTCGGCTAATTTAACGGGCGTCAGCGCCGTCGGAGGCGCCGCCAGAGATCACCTGATCCAGCCAATCGCGTGCTTCGCGGAACGCTTCATCATCATGCACCGCGTGCGTGGTTGCCGCCACCCGGTCGGCGCGGGGGTAGGAGCCGAGGAAAACTACGCGCGGGCTGTATCGTTTCACACCCAGCAGCGCATCCGCGACACGTTCTTCGCGCACATGACCTTCGGCGTCGATCACGAAGCGATACCGGCCCATGCGGTCGCCAATCGGGCGTGACGCCAGCAAAGTCAGGTTCACACCCCGAGTCGCAAACTGCTCGAGTAACGCCAGGAGTGCACCGGCACGATCCTCCGGGAGTTCAACAATCAGGCTCGTTTTGTCCGCACCGCTCGGTTCACCGACCGGCGCGCTCCGACCCACCAGCACAAACCGGGTCACCGCATCGGGGTTCTCCGCGATACCCTCGGCGAGCACCTCGACGTCATAGTGCTCTTCGATGCCCGGCGGGGCAATCGCCGCATCGACTCCGGCCTCTGATTCGAAGAGATCCGCCGCGGCCTGCACATTCGACGTTGCCGGCAGGTGGCGATGCCTGGGCAGCTGGTCATCAAGCCAGGCGCGGCACTGGCCGTAGGCGACCGGGTGACCGGCAACCACCGTAATGTCTTCCAAGCGTGTGCCCGGGCGCGCGACCAGCACGAAGCGCACCGGCACCAGATACTCACCGAAGATCTGCAGGCCGGGAATCGTCGCGAGTGCATCCTGCGCGACCGTCACACCGCCGTCGATCGAGTTCTCGATCGCGATCATCGCAGCGTCACTGAAGCCGGTCACCACGTCCGCAAGCGCCTCCCCTACGTTAGCGACCGGGTTCCACTCCTGCCCGACCGCCTCAGGCACCTGCTTCAGTGCAGCCTCGGTAAAAGTACCGGCGGGGCCGAGATAACTGTAACGGCGGCGCACTGCAGGGGTATCGGGCATACGAATCAGCGTAGCGCCCGCTCGACAAGCTGACGCGCGGCGTCCTGCACGAGAGCGAGGTGATCCGCCCCCCGAAATGATTCGGCGTAGATCTTCATGATGTCCTCGGTGCCGCTCGGCCGCGCTGCAAACCAAGCATGCGCGGTTTCGACCTTCAGTCCGCCGATGCTCGCACCATTGCCGGGAGCTGTGGTGTGGATCGCGGTGATGGGGTCCCCCGCGAGCTCGGTATCGGTGACTGCCGCCGCGGACAGCGCCGCAAGCTTAGCTTTCTGTTCGCGCGTTGCCGGGGCGTCGGTGCGTGCGTAAACGGGTGCCCCCAAACGCTCGGTGAGTGCCGCATACCGCTGACTCGGCGACTGACCGGTGACCGCCTGCATCTCGGCAGCGAGCAAAGCGAGGACAATGCCATCTTTGTCTGTGCTCCAGGCAGTGCCATCAAAGCGCTGAAACGAGGCACCAGCGCTTTCCTCACCCCCAAACACAACGGAGCCATCGGAAAGGCCGGGCACAAACCATTTGAAGCCCACAGGCACTTCAAGCAGCGCGCGACCGTGCATCGCCACCACGCGGTCGATGATCGCCGATGACACCAGCGTTTTCCCGATGCCGGCACTGGCTGGCCAATCGGGTCGATGCGTGAGCAGGTAGTCGATGGCTGCCGCGAGGAAGTGGTTGGGGTTCATGAGGCCGGCGTCACGAGTGACAATGCCGTGCCGGTCAGCATCTGCGTCGTTACCGGTGACCAGATCGAAATCGTCTCGATACGCCGCGACCGTCGCCATCACCTGCGACGACGAAGGATCCATGCGAATCTCGCCATCGCCGTCCAGGTGCATGAACGCCCACCGCGGATCCACTCCGGGCCCGAGCACCGTGAGGTCGATGTCATAGCGGTCGCGAATCGCCGCCCAGTAGGCCACACTCGCACCGCCGAGCGGGTGCGCTCCAATGCGCACACCCGCTTGCCGAATCGACTCAAAATCGATGACCTGATCGAGTGCGTCAACATATTCACCCAGGAAGTCATAGTTGCCAGCCACGCTGGATTCACCACTGGACAGGTTTGCCCGAGGCACATTCGCCACGCCCTGGGCGAGCAGCTCGTTCGCGCGCTGGGCGATCCACCCCGTCGCATCAGTGTCTGCCGGGCCGCCGTGCGGCGGGTTGTACTTGAAGCCCCCGTCACGGGGCGGATTGTGACTCGGGGTGATAACGATGCCGTCGGCCCGCTCCGGATGCTGGTCACCGCGATCACGGTTATGGGTCAGGATCGCGTGGCTGAGCGCCGGAGTCGGCACAAACCGCTCGTCACCCGCGCCAGAAGCGGTCAGCACGTGCACCCCCGCGGCAGCCAGCACCTCCTGGGCAACGTGCTCTGCTGGCGCCGAGAGGGCATGCGTATCACCACCCAAAAACAGTGGCCCGCGGATGCCCTGCTCCGCGCGGTATTCGGCGATCGCGCGACTGATCGCGACGATATGCGCCTCGTTGAACGTACCGTTCAGCGATGTGCCGCGATGCCCAGAAGTACCGAAGGACACCTGCTGAGCCGGCTGCGTGGGATCGGGCACAATTTCGGTGAAGGCCGCGAGTAGCGCCTCAACATCAATCAGGTCTTCTGCTCTGGCTTGCTGCCCTGCGCGCTCATGCATGCCCCCTAGTCTGCCAGGTACATGATCCCGCTCGGAGATTTTGGGGCGGCCCGCAGTTACTCCTGACGCTTTCGCAATTGGCGTAGCAGAAGCTGCCCGAGCAGCACTACGAGGTAGATCGAGAAGGCGACGTTCCCCCAGAACGGGTCGACCCAGGCCGCGGCAAACGCGCCCAGCGGCACAGTGAGGCTCGCTGCGAGGCCGATGAAGACGGCAGCTCGAAGGTCGACGTTGCTGCGACGCACATTGCCGAGCGTGCCCGAAATCGAACCGGGAATCATCATGACGAGCGACGTGCCCTTGGCGATGAGATCGCTCGCCCCGAAGAAGAACATCAGAATCGGAACGACGATGATGCCGCCACCGACTCCCAGCAAACCAGACAAGATACCGGTGCCGAAACCAGCGGCAACCAGGAGCAGCACCGGCAGCACACCCATTGCGATCTCCGCGTCGCGCTGCGGCACCACGAACCACAGGCTGACAATGACTATCGCAAGAAATGCCATGAAGCCCCACTGCAGCACGACCAGGCGCACACGCGCGAGAAGAAAACTGCCGAGCTGTGCGCCAGCAATAATGCCACCCGCCAGGCAGATCGCCGCAATCCAGTCGACGTTGCCCTGTATGCCGTAAGTGATCGCACCCACGATCGCAGTGGGGAGGATGGCGGCCACGGAAGTACCAGCAGAAATGCGCTGCGACATGCCCAACCCCAGCACAAGTGCGGGCACAATCAACGTGCCTCCACCGATGCCGAACATGCCGGAGAGCAGACCTGCAGCGATGCCAATAGCGATCAGCGGCACCGGGCGAGGTCTGTTGATGTCGATCATGGGTGCCATTTCTGTTTCACGGGGGGAGAGCAGCGACAATACACGCTGCGGATCGGCAAGTGTGCGATGGCTGATGCGCCTCACAACGGCACCCAGCAGAAGCGCATGGACTCCAGGCGCCTCGGCGCATCTGCCCTACTGCGGTGCGAGTCCGAGGTCATCCAGCCCAATCGCGAAGCGATAGGGGTAGCCAGCCGCCTCGATGCGCTCCTTCGCGGGGGCTTGGCGATCCACCACAACCGCGACCGCGACGACCTCTGCGCCGACCTTTTCGAGCGCCTCAATCGCCTTGAGCGGTGATCCACCGGTGGTCGAGGTGTCTTCGACCACAATCACGCGCTTACCCTCGAGATCGGGGCCCTCGACCTGGCGGCCGCGGCCGTGATCCTTCGGCTCCTTGCGCACCACGAAGGCATCGTAGGTCTTTCCGCGCGCCACACCCTGGTGCAGGATGGCGCTCGCAATGGGGTCAGCACCCATGGTCAGCCCGCCAACAGCGACGACGCCGTCGATATCGTCAATCAAATCGAGCATCACCTGCCCGATGAGCGGCGCCGCACGGTGATCGAGACTCAGCTTGCGCAGGTCGATGTAGTACGTCGCCTTCTTGCCGCTCGTGAGTGTGAAATCGCCGTGAAAGACGGCCTCGGTCTTGATGAGTTCGATGAGCTGTTCGCGTGCGCTGGCCATGGTGACAATCCTACCCGCGGCGCGTTCCGACCGTCCGCCTGATCCCCGCTTCTGCGCACTCGGCAGGCTGCGCACGCCGCTGCCGCTGCCGCTGCCGCTGCAAGAATTTGCGCCACTTTGTTTCGCAATGCCGCCAGGAAACCGGGACAATGTGGCGCAGATTTCCTGGCAGGCGAAGCTACGCGGGCGGATCAGCTCCCAACAGTGGCCTCCGCGATTGCGCGTCTGAGCCTCGCAATGCCCCGCCTCGGATCGCGCAGATCAAGCGCCGTCATCCTGAGTACCCGCCAACCGGCATCGCGCATCGCCTCCACTCGCTCGTTATCCCTGCGCGCTTGCTCCACACCGTTCGCAAAATGGTAGGCGCCCTCATACTCAATGGCGATGCGCCAGTGCGGGTATCCAAGATCGGCAACGTATGTGCGCCCGTGCACCTGAACCGGGCAACTCGTTTGCGGTTCTGGCAGCCCTGCGCGGACGATCAGGAGTCGCATGCGGGACTCCGCCGGCGATTCGACTCCTGTGCGAATCAGCGGGAGCGCGCGGGCCAGGTTCCCCACGCCCGAGCAGCCCGCAAAACGAAGGGCCGCACCCGCTAAGTCATCTCGCCAAGCCACCGGCGTTTCCCATCGGCTGGCACCAGAGATCAAGTAATCTCCTGCCACCACGAGTTCGTCTTGGGTGGCCACTGCCCCGAGCAACGCCCACACATCGGAAGGGTGCGGCAAAAACGATGGCGGCGCCGGACCGCTGAGCAGCACACCAGCGCTGATCTGATGCCCGCGAATCTCGGACCGGCGGGGTGGGCGCTGCGAGCGGATCGCACCGACGTGCAGAAACGCATCGTCGCGGCGCACGGGAATACCTAGGATTGCGGCCGCGGTCCACCGCGAGAAAAACTGGCCATCTCGCAGAATTAATCTGAGCGCTTCGACCCGCACGGCGAAATCTGCGGGCGGCATGTCGCGTCCCACTCTGACCACACCGCGCAGCGGCCGATCCACATCGCTCCGAGAGAGCCGAGCAGCAGAGACGCCCGACTCACGCAGGGACCGCACCGTGACGAGGGCGCCGGGGAGGAGGTCTGGTATCGACCGAGGTGTGCGCATGGGCCGACCGTACGACGGGAACGACTTGGCGTGTTCGCGTTATCCACAACCGGCACGCCGAAGTCGCTTCTGACCCGACCGCCAACCCCTGCGCCGCGTCCCGACCCCCGACCCCCGACCCCCGACCCCCGACCCCCGACGAGAATTTGCGCACATTTGTGTCGTTACGTCACGAACATTCCGAAACATTGTGGCGCGGATTTCGCTGACGGTGACTGTGAGCGTGTGCCACTACCCTGGCCCTATGCACGCAGTGGATCGCGAGTGCCCCGCGCCCCCGCCCGACTCAGGCGGCGACACGCCTGCCCACGAATCCGCGCAGCTCGAGCGTCTCACTGCGCTGTTTGGGGCGGGCCCAGCGGCGATCCTCACCGGTGCCGGAATCAGCACCGATTCCGGTATTCCCGATTACCGCGGCGCTGGGAGCCCGCCCCGCACCCCGATGAACATTACCCAGTTCATGAACGACACCGCATACCGTCAGCGATTCTGGGCTGGGGCACGCATCGGTGCCTTGCGTATGGCTGATATTCACCCAAATCTCGGGCATCTGGCAGTCGCCAGGCTTGAACAGGCTGGGCACCTGACCGGGGTCATTACACAGAACGTTGATGGGCTGCACGGCGCTGCGGGCGCCCAGCAGGTGACGGAACTGCACGGCAGCGGATCCACCATGCGATGCGTCAACGAGGGGCACCGCTTCAGCCGCGCAGAAACCCTCGCCTGGTTTGACGCGGCAAACCCCGGCTTCGTGGAGGAACACGCTGACGCCCCCACAAACCCCGACGGTGACGCCGCGGTGAGCGAAGTCGCCGGCGTCCGGGTGCCGGTGTGCCCAGCCTGCGGAGGCATGCTGCGGCCCGATGTGGTCTACTTCGGCGAGCACGTGCCACCAGCGGTATTCACCCGCGCGGCAGCGCAGGTGGCCGCGGCGTCGAGCCTCATCATTGCCGGGTCGTCGCTCGCAGTGAACACGGGTGTACGGCTCGTGCATCGGGCTGAAGCGCGCAAGATTCCGATCGCGGTGATTAACCGCGGCCCTACTGCGGTGGATCGCCGAGCATCCCTGCACACCCGCATCGACGGCGGCACCAGCGAGACGCTGAGCGCCCTCGCCGCCGCGCTTGGTGCGTGAGGTCATTCCCGACAGCAAGGAGATCCACCCGGGAGTGGCACCCACAGGCCGTGCGGGCTAGGCGACTACTCCCCGCGCGATACCCGCGTCATGTCTTCGCGCGGCACGACCTTAATGCGCGGGCGACCGGCGGCCTCGCCGAGAGACAGTTCGAAGGCGTCCAGGCGGTGCCACCCCTCGATAGTGGTGTACGGCACGCGACGTTCCTCAAGCAGCGCCGGAATCGCCTCGAGTGACGGATCGGCTGGCTGCCACCAAGCCTCGCGATCCTCGAGCAGACACTCGAGGGTCTCCATGGCGTCGCTCTTCGTGTGGCCGATCAGACCCACAGGGCCGCGCTTGATCCACCCAGTGGCGTACACGCCGGGCACGGGCTCGCCGTCTGTGCCCAGCACACGCCCCTGCACGTTCGGGATCACGCCGCGCTGCTCGTCGAAGGGAATTTCGTCGAGCGGTGAACCGAAGTAGCCCACGGCGCGGTAGAGCGCTTGCACCGGAATAACCTCAAACTCGCCGGTGTCCACGATGCCACCCTGCCCGTCGGGGGCAGTGCGTTCGATCTTCAGGCCCGTCACCTGGCCGTCCTCGGTGACCACGGCCACCGGCTTCGACCAGAAGTGCATGTGCAGGCGCCGCGAAGCGTGCTCACCGCTGGCCTCGCGCTCTTTCTGCGCTTCGCGCCACTGGTTCATGACGCGGGTCATGACCACCACCTGCTTGTTCTTGCTCAGCACCTCGGTGGCGTAGGGGTCGTCAAACTCAAAGTCACGCTCGTCGATCACCATGTCCACGTCGCGCACCTCGCCGAGCTCGCGCAGCTCGAGCGGGGTGAACTTCACGTAGGCCGGTCCGCGGCGCCCAAACAGATGCAGGTCGGTGATCGGGTTGGCCTTGAGACCCGCGTATACGTTGTCCGGAATCTCGGTGGGCAAGAGGTCGTCGGCGTGCTTGATCAGCATGCGCGACACGTCGAGCGCCACATTTCCGTTGCCGATCACGGCAACATCGGTGGCCTCGAGCGGCCAAGTACGCGGCACATCGGGGTGCCCATCAAACCAGCTCACGAAGTCGGCGGCGCCGTAGGAGCCTGCAGCATCGATTCCCGGGATATTCAGCGAGGCGTCGCGGATCGCGCCGGTCGCAAAGATCACCGCGTGGTAGTGGCGCTGCAGGTCCGCCAGAGTGATGTCTTCGCCATAACGCACATTGCCGAAGTAGCGGATATCCCCGCGATCGAGCACCTCGCGCAGTGCCGTAATGATGCCCTTAATGCGCGGGTGGTCAGGTGACACTCCGTAGCGCACGAGCCCGTACGGGGCAGGAAGCTGCTCGAACAGGTCGATCTCGACGTCGAAGTCCCGCTCCGCTTTGATCAGCAGATCGGCGGCGTAAATTCCTGCCGGGCCAGCACCGACGACAGCAACGCGCATCTTGGTCATGCTCGGTTCCTTTCATTCCCCTGACGGCGACCGCCGCGGGTGACTCAGACGAGATTCTGGGATTCTCTGCACAGTGCGCAGGCGCACTCAGCCCTCACGCGACACGATCGATTCGGCCATGCGCTCCAGCCCACGCTTAACTACCGACTTCGGCAGCACGTCAAGCGCTGCGACCGCATCCGCCGCCCAGCGCCGCGCCGCGGCCTCGGTCTCCGCGGTCACCGGGTGTGCGTGCAGCGCTTCGACCTCCGGATCCAGGATCGACGGATCGGCACCCTCAGCGATCTGCGCGACGCCAGACTCAATGCGAGCCAACAGTTCGGCGTCAGCAGGAATGGTTTCGGCACGGGCGCGCAGCAGCAGCAGCGGCATCGTCACTACGCCTGCGCGAAGGTCTGTGCCAGCGCGCTTGCCGGTACGCTCAGCCTTCGGCGACAGGTCAATTACGTCATCAATCAGCTGGAAGGCGACGCCGATCCGCTCGCCGTATTCCATCACCGGGTCGGCGTAGGCTGCCGGCGCATTCGAGAACATCACGCCCATGCGTGCGGCGGTCGCAATCAGCGCACCGGTCTTGTCGGCAAGCACCTGCAGGTAGTGCGCCATGGGGTCTTCGCCGGGCTGCGGCCCGATGGTCTCGTGCAGCTGCCCCAGGCACAGCCGTTCGAAGGTGCGAGCCTGCAGCTGAATCGCTTCTTCGCCCATGCCCGAGGCAAGGGTTGATGCGCGAGCAAACAGGAGGTCGCCAGCGAGAATGGCCACCGAATTTGACCACACGGTCTGCGCGGAAGGCACCCCGCGGCGCATCTTCGCATCGTCCATGACGTCGTCGTGGTACAGCGAGGCCAGATGAGTCAGCTCCACTGACTGCGCGGCGCGGCGCACGAGATCGTTCGGGCCATCGCCCAGTTCACTGGTCAGAATGGTGAGCATCGGGCGGATCCGCTTCCCGCCGGCTTCTGCAAGATACCGGGCCGGTGCGTCGGCCACGTCAGAAGCGAAGGAGAGATGCTCGAACAGGCCTTCTTCAATGAGCGCGAGCTGCTCGCGCATCCGTTTGAAATGCTTCCGCTCGGTCGGGCCCTGGAAGAGTCGCATGGGCAGCGCCTGCGTGGCAGTGTCCTCCGCGATCGGCAGTGTCATTCCGCTTGCTCCTCTGACGAGCCCGGCGCCGGTGCGGCAGCCGCTTTCTCTGCGGCACCCGTTGTTTCCGTCGTGCTGAGCGGCTCGCGCGGCACGAACCCACGGTGCAGGGCAACAATTCCGAAGGTCAGGTTGCGGTACGCCACCCGTTCAAGACCAGCTTCGCGCATCCACTTGGCGAGTTCGTCTTGCGCAGGCCACTGCTCAATCGACTCGTTGAGATAGCGGTACGCCTCTTCAGCACTCTTGTTGAGCGCCCCGGCAATACGCGGCAGCACGTGTCGAGAGTAGGCCGCGTACGGGCCGCGCAGCGCGCTCACCGGTTGCGAGAATTCGCACACCAGAATGCGGCCGCCAGGCTTCACTACGCGCCGCATCTCGGCGAGCGCACGCTGCGGTTCGTTAACGTTGCGCAGGCCAAAAGAAATCGTGGCGGCGTCGAAGCTGTCGTCTGCGAACGGCAGCTCGGTCGCGTCTGCCCACACAAAATCGATGAGCGGGTTACCGGCCTGACGTTCACGCCCGACCGCGAGCATGCCCTCTGAAAAATCTGCGGCGGTGACGTGAGCTCCGTGCTGCGCAATAGCGGCACTGGAGGTGCCCGTGCCGGCCGCGAGGTCGAGAATGCGCATGCCCTTGCGCGGCTGCAATGCACGGGTCATGGCGACGCGCCACAGCCGAGAATTTCCGACCGAGAGCACGTCGTTGATGAGGTCGTAGCGGGGCGACACCTCATCAAACATCGTGGAGACGTCGGTGGCCAGCTTGGTGGCCGGGTCGGGGCGAGTCACACACCCATGCTATCCCGTCGAGGACTGCGAGCACGCTGTGTCTCCAGGCGCAGCAGGTAGGTTAGTGGCATGCACAGTGGATCGCCGCCCCGCCTGTTTGCGGTGACGCGAGCGTTGCCGGCACCTCCGGATCTCGCTGAGCTGTTGAGCTTCGCTGATCCGAGCCAGCCGATGCTGTGGACACGCGGTGACCGCGGTTGCATCGGCGTGGGTGAAACCCTGCGTTTAACGTTCACCGGCGCCGATCGTTTTGCGCAGGCAAACGCCGCCTGGCGCGAGATCGCGGCGCAGGCCGCGATCGATGATTCAGTGCAGTTGCCCGGCAGTGGCCTGGTTGCCTTCGGCAGTTTCAGCTTCTCCGATGCGAGTGACACCACCAGCGTGCTCATCGTGCCGCGCGTGCTCGTCTCCCGACACCGCGGCATCGCCTGGGTGACTGAAATCAGCACGGAGCCGCTGACTGCAGCCCCTGACCTGCCGCTGCCAAGCAAACTTGGCGAGTGGGGAGGCCTGCAGCTCGACACCACCGCAGCGGATCCCGCGTATCTGGCCGGCGTCACCGAGGCCTCGGCGCGAATTGCACGTGGCGACGCAGAAAAGATCGTGTTGTCACGGCAGGTGCGCGGTTCCTTCCCTGCGAGCAATGACCTGCGAGTGCCGTTGCAGCGGCTCGCGCAACGCTACGACGACTGCTGGACATTTGCGATCGATGGCTTGGTGGGCGCAAGCCCGGAGACACTAATTCGACAAACCGATGGGGCGATTTCGGCTCGGGTGCTTGCGGGCACGCGTGCCCGCGGTGCGGACCCGGCTGCTGATGCGCGCGCACGTGACGAGCTCCTCACCAGCAGCAAGGAACAGCACGAGCACGCCTTCGCCGTGCAGAGCGTCGTCACCGCCCTGGCACCGCATGTCGCTGAGCTGCGCACCAGCGAAGAGCCCTTCGCCCTGCAGCTAGCCAATGTGTGGCACCTTGCCACCGACCTGGGCGCGATTCCGGGTGCGGGTGGCACCGCTCTCGAGCTGACGGCTGCACTGCATCCCACCGCAGCGGTTGCAGGCACCCCGACGCACACGGCCGTATCGGCGATCGCCGAAATCGAACCTTTTGACCGCGGCCGCTACTCCGGGGCAGTGGGGTGGATCGACGCCAAGGGTGACGGCGAATGGGTGATTGCGCTGCGCTGCGCCCAGATCGCAGCTGCTGAGGACGGATCTCGTGCGCTGGTGGCAAGCGCGGGCGGCGGTATAGTCGCGGGCTCTGACCCAGAACGCGAGTTCAGAGAGACGGTGTCGAAGTTCCGGCCGATCGCGGAGGCTTTTGCGGAATAGCCGCACACACGCTGCGTGCTTCGCGTCGAAGCGCGCCACGCACGACCGTGGCAGTCACTCAAGCCTCGCGCGTAAGCGGCACCTCCACCAGGGTCGGCCCGGTCACTGGCCGCATGCACGCCGCATCAAGCTCACCACGGTTTTCTGCCCGTTCATAGGCCCACCCGTAGGCAACAGCAAGGTGTTGTAGCTTGGCGTGCTGCGGTGTGTACATGACCCGCTCAAAGTCTGCGTGGGCGGCCGTGGTTGCGGCCTCAAGCGTGTCAAAGATCGTGCCACCGCCATCATTTCCCACAAACACCTGCAACCGTGGGTGTGCCTCAGCGGCAGGCAGCAGCAGCGATCCCGCGTCATGCAGGAGCGCCAGATCACCGATCAGCAGACGCGTGACACTGGCTGCGCTCGCGGGTGCGTCGTCCGACTGACTGGCGGTCGCGATGCCGAGCGCGGTGGCGACCGTGCCGTCGATACCAGCGAGACCGCGATTCGCGTGCACGGAAATGCGGCGGGGTTCCGCGATGCCATCGAGAACACGCACTAGGCGGGAGGCCGCAAGCATCAAGCGATCGTGCGGCCAGGTAGCCCGCCACACCCGCTCAACCAGGTAGTCACGGGTCACGGGTGCGCGCAGGGCAGCAACTTCGGCGCGCGCCACTGCGGCAAGTTGCTTGTAGTTTGCGTCACGAGTGGCCGCTGGGTCGGGTGCCCGCTCTGCCGTTCGCTGCTCCCGGAGCGCACGATCGGCCACCACCCAGGCCCCCAACCAGCGGCGCATATGCGCGGGCTCATAGTCTTCGGCGACTCGCGCGGCACGCACCACGCGTGCCCGGCGGCTCGGGTCAAAGTGGTCGACGCCGTCGCCGGTGTGTGGATCAACCACCACCACCTCAACGTCGTCGCGGCGCAGCAGTGCGGGTATCTGGCGGGTCAGCGTGGGGTGCCCAAACACGATGGCGCGTTCGGTCAGGCCACCGACCAGCGGATCTTCCAGCAACCGAGCGTATGCGGTGATGGCCTCGCGGCCGAAGCGTGCGCGGCTGGTGACCTCTGCCAACAGCGGGAGGCCAGCCGCCCGCGCGAAGGCTTCCGCGGTAGCCCCGGCGCCTGCGCCAGCGATAACCACGGCGAGCGCATCGTCGGTGTGCGTGTAGACCCCGCTCGAGTGCTCGGTGACAGCCGCAACACCCTCACCGCGCGAAGCAGCAACATTCGGGTCCGCAGCAGCGGCCATGGCTGCTTCCCAGATTGCGAGATCCCCACTATCCCCGGAAAGTGGTTCGCGGAAGGCGAGATTAAGGTGCACGGGGCCAGCTGGTGCGCCTCCCTGAACGCCGCGAGCTGCCGCAAGCGCAGTGTGTGCCAGCTGCTCGGGATCCACCCGCGAATCAGCATTACAGCTGGCATCGCCCATCTGCGCAACCGGCGCAGGCACATCGAGCGAGAAACGGGCAACCGCCGCAAACATGTCTGCCTGCCGGGTGGTCTGATTGCTGCGCACCCCGCGCAGCTCGTCAGGGCGATCCGCGCTCAAGATCAGCAACGGCACACGGCCCTCGTGCGCTTCGTACACCGCGGGCGCGAGGTTGGCGACTGCGGTGCCGCTCGTCACAATGATCGGTGCGGGTACCCCGGTTTCACGTGCAACACCCAGCGCGAAGAATGCAGCCGAACGCTCATCGAGACGCACGTGCAAACGGATCGCACCGGCGCGTTCCGCGGCGGCCGCGGCGAGTGCGAGTGCCTGCGATCGCGACCCCGGGCACACCACCACATCCCGCACTCCAGCACGCACGAGTGTGGACAGCAGAGCGGTGGCAAAGACTGACGCGGGCGACGTCACTTCGGTTCCGGCTGGTCTTCGCCCGGTCCCGGCACGTCTTCGGCAGCACTCGGCTGTTCACCCGGATAGGTTTCGGAGTCAAGCTCCTGCAACCGCTCTTCCAATTCGCGCAACCGCTCAAGCTCGCTGTCACTCAGCTGCGGCCCCGAGAATCGTGGATCGTCGTCAGGAGCCGGCGTTGCTCTCTGCGCAGACACGGCTTTCCCGCGGCCGATCATAAACCACAGCAGGGCGCCAACTACGGGTAGCACCACGATGAGCACCACCCACACCGGCTTCGGAACGCCACGTGCTCGCGAGGCATCCGTCATTGCCGCATCGACGAGCGCATAGAGCACAAACGCCACGGCGATCACGGCACCAATAATCACGAACCGCACCATGCCCATATGCTAGCGACCGCCCCTGAGAACCTGCCCCTTCGGCGACCGTTCAGCGGCTCTCGGCTACACTCCGAGCTGTGAAACCCCGCACCGCATGGATCGTCTACTCGCTTGCGCGCCTCGCATTCTTCGCAGTGCCCTTCGCCGCACTGATGTTCATTGGTTGGCCGTGGTGGCTGTCTGCGATCGTGGCAAGCCTGGCGGCGGTCTCGCTGTCGATCATCTTCCTGGCGCGACAGCGTGAAGCCGCGTCAGCGAGCTTCTACGAGTGGCGGCACCGCGACCGCACCGAAGACGACATTGCCGAAGATGCGGCACTTGACGCATCCCAAGACACCGATGAACCTGCACCAAGCAGCACCGAATCATCCACCGCCGCCGACGAGGGCGTCAGCTCCGACCGGTGATGACATCGGCCATGTGCGCGATCGGCGAGGTGCGCTGACTGCCAGCAAGCTCGCCGCGATCCGCCACACCGTAGGCAGCGTAGAGGCCTTTCGTTGCCAGCCAGCGCAACGGCTCCGGCTCCCACTTGCGCACGCGGTGATTCACCCAGGGCAGATCCACCAATTCAGAATTCCGCTCAAGGATCAGATCAGTGAGTGTGCGCCCCGCCAAATTGGTAGCGGTAACCCCGGTGCCAACGTACCCACCAGCCCAGGCCATGCCCGTGCTGCGATCGAGCCCCACTGTGGCAGCCCAATCCCGCGGCACGCCGAGCACCCCAGACCATGCGTGTGCGATTTCAGTACCGCGGGTCGCCGGGAAAAAGCGGTGCAAAATCTCGCGCAGCGTGTCGATCGTGATCTGCGGCGTCTGGCCGTCGGTGTCCGTGCGAGAACCGTAACGGTAGGGAACACCGCGGCCGCCGATCGCAATACGATCATCGGCGGTGCGCTGGGCGTACATGTAGATGTGCGCGAAATCGCCCAGGGTCTCGCCCCGATTCCACTGCAACTCGTCCCACACCTCTGGCGGCAGCGGCTCGGTGGCGATCATGGAGGAGTTCATCGGCAGCCACAGGCGTCGCAGCCCCGCGAGGTTCGCGGTGAAGCCTTCGGTGGCACGCACCACGATGTCGGCGGTGACGACCCCGTGAGTGGTCTGGACCTGATGCGGCCTCAGTGCAACGGCGCGGGTGCGCTCGAAAATCTGCACTCCGGCACGTTCCACCGCATCGGCGAGTCCGGCCACCAATTTTGCGGGTTGGATCCGCGCGCAGTGCGGGTGCCACACCGCCGCGCGCGTGCCCGCCACATTGATCTGGGCACGCGCGTCTGCGGCTTCAAGCAGGCTGACGCGGTGTGCGGCCACTCCTGTTCGGCCGCCGCAAAGGCCCGCAGACGCGCCTCCTGCGCGGGTGTGGTGGCGACGTTGAACTCGCCACCCTGCAGCATGTCAGCGTCGACCCCCTCGGCGGCAGCCACTCGGATCACTTCGCTGACGGTGTCGTTCATGGCACGCTGGAAGCGTGTCGCGGCATCCCTGCCGTGTGCCCGCACGTACTGTTCCCGGCCACCGGTGATGGCGTTCGTTAACCACCCGCCATTGCGACCAGAGGCACCGTAACCCACGTGGCGCTGGTCGATCACCGCGACGCGCAAGCCCGGCTGAGCTTGCTTCAGGTAGTACGCGGTCCACAAGCCGGTGTATCCCGCGCCCACGATGGCCACATCGGCACTCAAGTTACCGGGAAGCTCAGGGCGCACACGTGGAAGACCACGCTGTTCCCACCAGTGAGACACCTGGCCGTTAATCATCGAGACCCCCTAGAACGCGAACGCCACGCCCAGCAGCACTCCGTAGGCCAAAGCTGCCAGGCTCGTGAGGCCGAGCACCAAAATGAGCTCCTTCGCGGTGCGCGCCCACAGCGTGATCACGATGCTCGGTACCACGATGACAAGCACCAGCCACACCAACACCATGCCGGGATGCACCACGCCGTAAACCGCAGGCACAACGAATGGCAACACCACGCACACTACATACAGGATGCGCGAGGCACGATCGCCGATCCGCACCGCGAGTGTGCGTTTGCCGGCCAGCATGTCAGTTGCAATATCGCGTGTGTTATTCACCACCAACACGGCAACCGCGAACAGGCCGACTCCGGCACCGGCCCACCACACTTCCTGGGTCTGTATCTCGGTCTGCAGCCACGTGGTACCCACGGTGGCAACCAGTCCGAAGAAGATGAAGACCATCACTTCACCAAGCCCGGCATAGCCGTAGGGACGTTTGCCGCCGGTGTAGAACCACGCGGCGACGATTGCGAGGGCGCCGAGCGCGAGGAACCACCAACGGCCGCTGATCAGCACCGCGGCGAGACCGCTGACTGCGGCGAGTGCGAAGAACACCAGTGCGGTACGCAGCACTCGCCGGGGCTCAACCAGTCCCGACCCGGTCAGGCGAGCTGGCCCCACTCGGAACGCATCGGTGCCGCGAATGCCATCGGAGTAGTCGTTCGCGTAGTTCACACCGATCTGCAAGAACACCGCCACCGCGAGCGCGAGCAGCGTGAGTGTCCACGAGAAGCCCTGCACCATGTGTGCCACCCCGGCGCCTGCTGCCACCGGCGCAATCGCCAGGGGTAGCGTGCGCAGGCGTGCCCCGCCGACCCAGTTTCGCCAGGTGATCGTGGGTGATCCGCCTGCGCGCACCTGCCGTTCTGCGGCGGCGCGACGCGCTGGGTTGCCTGAGCGGCGCCCGTCGGTGCTGCGTACCTGCATGGGAACTCCTTAGCTCTGTCACGATCCTAGCCGCGCAGAAACCCGCAGCATCGGATCCTCCTCACCGGCACAGGCCGGCCCAGGTGCCTGCAGCCCCGCGGCCCCGCAGCCATTGCATAACGATTTCGGGCAACACATGCGAGTTGGGCGTATTCTGCACACACAGACTGAGTACGGAGTCTCCTATGAACGAAACGCTTCCACATCGCAGCAGAAAAATCCGGGCGGTGCTGGCTGGCTTCCTGGTACTCGGTATTGGCATCATCACCACTGTGGCGGTGTGGAACGATGACATCTTCGGCACCGGAGATTTTGAGGCCGGCGGGTTCGCGCTCGAGGGCAGCATCGACGGTGGGACGGTCTGGGACGACTACGGCGCAGCGGGAGAAGCTGCGGTGTTGTTTAATCAGGACAACCTGCAACTCGTCACCTCGTATTACAAAGAGTTCTGGGTGCGCATCAAAGCCGGCGAGAAAGCGGTCAATAACATCGAGGTCAGCCTGCCATCCGTCACCAAAGGAAGCGGCGGCAACGAGAACTATCTCGACTATGAGATCTTCAACATCACTGCTGCGGGCAGCTGCGCCGAGGGAGCACTCGGTGCGGCGCCGAAAATCTGGAGTGGCAACATCGGTGCGGAGTCGGTAGTGGTCGATGGCACGTTGCCCGAGTTGGTGGGCCTTGACACGCTGCCGAGCGCACCTGTCAAGTTGTGCTTCGTCGTGACGACCACCTCGCAGTTGCAGGCCATGCTTCCCGCAAGTGGCACCTGGAAACTTCTCGGCACAGAGAAGTCCTCGTAACCGCTGCACCGATAGAAGGTACATCTTGTGGACTTTGATGACCGTCAGAGACGGCGCCGACCCCGAGCGCGCGTCACTGCGAGTAGCAACGCCGGTGTCTCACGTCGGGCATTGATGGGCCTGGCTGGGCTCATCACCGCGGTGTCGGTGTTACTCGGCACCGCATCAGGTCTGACCGGCGCGAACTGGGCCGATGAGGTACTCGGCGAGGGAGCATTTCAAGCGGGCCTGGCCTACGGCTCGTTCGTTCACACCGACGATCAGGTCATCTCAACCGCCTTTACGTCAGCGCCGATGGCGTTCAGCAAGGGCGATCAGTACTTCGGTATCTCGCCAGTCGCAAGCGACGGCAGTGAGTGCAGCTTCGACGGAAACAACTGCACGAAGTTGTGTGTGAACCAGGACGGCATGTACGACATCGCGTTCTCTGCCCAGTTCGCAGAAGAAACCAACGAAAATGTGCGGATCGCCATCTGGCTGTGGAAAGCCGCAGCGGCGACGCCGTTTGCACCTCCCACCACCAAAGACCCCAATAATGTGCCCTGGACAGGGTCCGAAGGCCTACTCACAAAACAGGTCAAGCGCAGCATCTATGCCTGGAACTTCCTACAGCGAGCCTCAGCTGGGGAGTGCTTTGCGCTGCTCTGGGCCATCGACACCAACACCACGATCACTATGGCCTCCGAAACCACCCTGGGGCCCGGTGTGATTCGGTCACAGGTGCCCTCGCTGATCCTGACCATTGAGCAGATGGGCTGAGCACTCTTCCTCACACGTGTGCATCGAGCACCTTATGCGCGCCGATGAGCGAGAGGCTGCGTGCGGGATCAAGCAACCCCAGGCTTGCTGCACGATCGAGCGCATCCTGCTGACAGCTCACCCCCAGCTTCCGATACAGACTGGCCGCCTGCTTCTTGATCGTGGACAGTGTCACGTGTACAGACGCGGCGATTTCCGACTGGGGGATGGGCAGGCTCAGCAACTGCAAGAGTTCACGTTCACGTGGTGTCAGATCCACCAGCAATGCTGTCGCCGGAAAGCCACCCGGGATACGCGCAAGCCGCGCAGTCAGTTCAGTGTGGCTCAGTTCGAGGCTCGCGAGTAGCTCATCCCAGCCAGCGTTGCGGGCACAGGCCTGCACCAGGAGCGGTCGCGACTCAGGTGGCATCAACGCCAGCGGCAAGAAGCTGGCCGCCCGACGCAGTTCGTCCACCGCTGCCGCACAGGCGTGCTGCACCGCTGCCGCGTCACCGCTGGCAAGATGCGCTGTCGCAGCCAACAACCGCGCACTCGCACGCTCGCGTGCGGTTGAGCCCGCGTCGTGCACCACGATGTCAACGTAACGAAGCGCTTGATCGGGTCGGCCGCCCATCAGCAGAAGTCGCGCCCAACAGTCGGGCAATGGAACCGTCAACTGGGCAGCGTGTACCGGGGATTCGACCAGGACGGCCCGTGCGCGCTGCGCCTGCGCCCGGGAGAGGAGACTCTCCACCCGCACACGCGATTGCATGCCGCGCGCAAACGGACTCAAACGCGACGCTCCCGTGAGTGGGCTCCCCAGACTTCCCGGCGCACTGGAATCGGCGGAACCACCTGACAGAACTTCAACCCAGTGTCGTGTCAGCAGCACGAGCGGCCACCACTCGGACTCGCGCGCACTTTCACCTATGCTGTCGAGCCGGTCACGCGCGTGATCCACATCTAAACGGTCAAGTGCGAGCAGTGCTGCGACGCTTTCCGCGACCACCCGAAAGTAGTTGAAATCCCACACCTCTCCGAAAATGCGCTGCGCCTGCTCCAGGCACTCCACAGCACGGCTCCGACCACCCCGCAGCACATAGATCACCGCCATCAACACGCGGGCGAACGCTGGCACATAGTCCCCGTATCCCGGCCGCTGCCACAGCAGCATCGCTTCTCGGAGCGCTTCCCATGCTTCCGACCACCGGTTCAAGAAGAACATCAGGATGCCCTGCTCGAGTTTGCAGAACGCATGGTTGCGATCCGATGCGGCAGTCGTGAGCTCAGCGTCAGCCTGCATCACTTGCTGGAGCTCAGCCAGAGTGACAAGCGCACCGGCAAAATCCCCGCGGAGGCGCTGAAAACGCATCCAGTTCACGCCCATGTGCAGCCGCGCGTCTGCCGAAGTGAGATCACGCCACCCACCGCCCAACTGGGCGGTGTACTCCGTCACCTGCACAGAGAGGCGTTCCACCAACATATTCGCGTCCTCACCCGCAGGAACGGGGCGCAGCTGCTGCAGCACCGAAATGGATTCGGAATACACGTGGGCCAGCCAAAGCCCGCGAAAGTCATCGCGCACCTGCTCCGGCAGGTTTCCAAACGCAGACACCACGGCAACTGGATCAGTGACCATGATGCGCATCCCGTAGCGATACCAGAGGCGTTCCAGTTCGGGCCACTCGCCCAGAAGGCGGTGCTGCACAGCGAGTTCACCGATCAGACCCTCGCCCTCAAGCGTGTCAGCTGCGAGCCCTCCGAGCACCTGTCGCAGCGGCAGCCGGAACTCGCGCAGGCCGTCGTCAGCCGCGAGCAGATCGGAAGCACTGGGATCAACATCTCCGCCTGAACCATAGCGTTGCAGTTCGTGTGTCAGCGCACCGCGCAACACATTCGGAACCACGTAAGCATCAGCAGCAGCGGGACCAACGGACGGCGCAGATTCCAAGTATCCGGCGGCGACACACTGCTGCAGAATCGTGTCCGCGAATGCCTGCGAAGAAGCCCCAGTCGCACGATCAGTCGCTGCAGAGAAACGCCTCGGGAATGCTGCTCTCAGCACAGCAATGCTGTCCTCGGTTACCCGATGAAACAGCACCAAATGACTGGCGTAGGCGATGGTCACCGATGTGGTGAGCGTCGCAGGCACAGCACGCCGGTTCTCCCTGTCTGCGGTTGGATTGTCCACGAGGTTCCCCTCCGCGCACAGCACTGTGCGCACCCATGCGTCTTCCATGTGGCTTCCACGGCGAAGACCACACGAGCACTAATTTGTCACACAGAAAGCAAACTTGCACGCAATCTGCTGATTTCAGCGTGTTGCCGGAGGCGCGAGAAGTTCACTCAGCTGCCGCAGATCTGGCTTTCCGCCCGCCAGTCTCGGCAATGCTGCCATACCAACCACACGCTCAGGGACTGCTGCGGCGCCCAGTTGCTGCCGCAGCCGATCGCGCAGCCGATCACACAGCGGATGCGTCGCGTGCGCAGCCCCTTCGACCACCAACACGGGCCGCTGCCCCCACTCGGGATCCTCAACCGCCACCGCGACCACCGCGACCCCGTCAAGCTCCCCACTTGCGACACGTTCGATTTCGTCGAGCGACACATTCACCCCGCCCGAAATGAACACTCGGTCGAGACGCCCGGTCACGGTGAGCATGCCCCCAAGCAGATGCCCGGCGTCGCCGGTGCGATACCAACGCGCGCCCTGATCCGCAATGAACCGCTCCGCAGTCAGCTGCGGATCGCCGACGTAGCCGAGCGCGAGGTGCGGGCCCGCGAGCTGAACTTCACCGCCGCGAATGCGCACCAGCGTGTCGCCAATTTCCACCCCGTCGTACACGCAGCCCCCAGCAGTCTCGGTCATGCCGTAGCTGCGCCGCAGCACCACACCGAGATCGTGTGCGCGCTGGCGCTGGTCGAGGGTCACCGCCTGACCGCCAACCAGGATCGCGTGGAAGCTGCGGAGCTCGTCTGCAGCCCCGGCGTCCTCCTCCGCTACTCGCAATAGGCGTTCCAGTTGCACGGGCACCAGAGACAGGTAGCGACGCTCGTGGCTGAGTCGCGTAGCTGCTTCGAGCAGCGCCGCAGGGTCGAAGGGTCCATCGAAGAACTCCGGAGCAATGCCGCTGACGGCGCTGCGCACCAGCATTTGCAGCCCCGAAATGAGATGCGTGGGCAGGGCCACCAGCCACTGCCCCGGCCCGCCGAGTGTGTCATGCGTCGCGAGCGCGCTCTCACGCAGCGCCGCCGCCGACAGCGCAACGGCCTTCGGCACCCCACTCGACCCTGAGGTGCGCACGACGAGCGCGGTCTGTGCGGGCAGTTCTAGCTGTTGCAGGCGGTGGATCTCAGCGGGGTCAGCGTCTGGAGCGACCGGCAGCACCGGTGCTCCCCCTGCCAGCGCATCGGCGAGGCCGCACAGTAACCAGGCCCGGTCATCGGTCGGAATGGCACGCAGCGACGGTCGAGGAGTCACAGCTTCAGCCTAGGTCACCACACCTCTCGGGAGCTGGCGGCAAGCTCTAACGTGCGGGCCGCGCGCTGCAGCGCGGCAATGAATTCCGGCGCTTTCGCGTCGGTGACGCGCGCGGACGGGCCAGAGATCGAGACGGCGGCGGGCGGGGATGCGTGCGGCACCGCGACCGCAATACACCGCACCCCGACCTCCTGTTCACCATCGTCGATAGCGAAACCGCGCCGCCTCGACTCACGCAGATCATCGAGCAGTGCTTCTGCCGTCACGAGCGTCGATGGCGTGTACTCCGGCAGACCCGTGCGTTCGATGATCGAGCGGGCATGCGCTTCGGGGAGGGTCGCGAGCATAGCTTTGCCGACCCCCGAAGCGTGCGGCAGCACGCGACGACCCACCTCGGTGAACATGCGCATGCGGTGCCGCGAGGGCATCTGCGCAATGTATGCCACCTCGTCACCGTCGAGCACGGCAAGATTGGCCGTTTCCTCCGAAATGCTTTCGAGCTCAGCAAGCACGCCCTGCGCAAGCGTGGCGAGCTGCGGTGTTGCGCGCCTTCCCAGGTGGATCAGCTGCGCCCCGAGCGCGTATTCGCGCTCCGCCGTTTGTCGCACGTACCCCCGCGTCAGCAGCGTGCGCAGCAGGCGGTGTGCGGTCGGCGCGGTGAGACCCGTGCGCTGCGCGATAGCAGCGAGTGGCAGGGCACCGTCGGCTTCGGCGAGCACGTCGAGAAGGTCGCAGGCGCGATCCACCGATTGCACCGTGGCGTGTGTTTGATCACTCACGTGTCTCTCCGATCGTCGCTTCGGCTGGGCCCAGCAGGCGGCCCAGTGCGCCGCATCCCTCTCCCGTATTCCACATTATGGAATAGTAATTTCAAAATGCAAGATCTGTTCATAGACTCGGCACCGTCATCACCTGCCCTTTGAACGGACTCTGTCATGCCTCAGTACCTTTCCCGCGCGGATCTCTCAGTCGCCGCACCCATCGCAGTATTCGCGGAGCACACGCTCGAGCATTCGGGACTCACCACGGAGGCTTTCTGGTGGGGAGTGAGTGCGATCGTGCACGATCTCGGGCCACGCGGGGAGGAGCTTCTCGCGGAACGTGACCGCTTGCAGGCGGAAATCGACGCCTTCCATCGCGCACACCCGGGCACCCCTGATGCTGAGCACTATCGCGAGTTCCTCAGCAGCATCGGGTACCTGCAGCCGGAACCAGCGCCCTTCACGATCACCACCGCCGGGGTCGACGCAGAAATTGCGAGCATCGCCGGACCGCAGTTGGTGGTGCCGCTGCTCAACGCACGATTCGCGTTGAACGCTGTGAATGCACGTTGGGGCTCGCTCTACGACGCCCTGTATGGCACCGATGCGATTGCACGGGAGGGTGAACTTACCCCCGGCACCGCATACAACCCCGCTCGCGGCGCGGCCGTCATCGCCGAGGGTCGACGCCTGCTCGACACCGCTGCACCGCTACAGCACGGATCACACGCCCAGGCCACCGCGTACACCATCGTCGACGGCACACTCAGCGTGCAGCTTGCCGACGGTTCCTCCACCAGGCTCGCCGACCCAACCGCCTGCCTCGGATTCCGGGGCGAGGCGCAGTCTCCCGCGGCGGTGCTGCTGCAGCACCACGGTCTGCACCTCGAAATCACCATTGACCCCGGCCATGCAATCGGCAGCACCGACGCGGCCGGCGTGTGCGACATTCTGGTCGAATCTGCGGTCACCACGATTATGGATCTCGAGGATTCCGTGGCAGCCGTCGACGCCGCAGACAAGGCGCTCGGCTACCGCAACTGGCGCGGCCTGATGGACGGTACGCTCGCTGAGACCGTCACCAAAGACGGCCGCACCTTCACGCGCACCATGCACCCCGATCGCGTCTACACCGCCACCGGCGGCGGGGAACTTGTGCTACCCGGCCGATCCACCCTGTTTGTGCGCAACGTCGGGCATCTGATGCGCACCGACGCCGTGCTCGACCGCCACGGTCGCGAAATCGGCGAGGGCGTACTCGACGCAATCATGACGGTGCTCGGCGCGCTTGCCGATCTGCGCGGACCGCACGCGGGTGGTAACTCACGCACCGGTTCGATCTATATCGTGAAGCCCAAGATGCACGGGCCCGCCGAGGTGGCCTTCGCGGTGGAGTTGTTCGCCCGCGTGGAGCAGCTGTTCGGTTTGCCTGCGGCTACCGTCAAAATCGGCATCATGGACGAGGAACGACGCACCTCAGCCAACCTTGCGGCCTGCATCCGCGAGGCTTCCGATCGCGTGGTCTTCATCAATACGGGGTTCCTCGACCGCACGGGCGATGAGATCCACACCTCGCTACTTGCTGGCCCGATGCTGCCCAAGGCAGGCATTCGGACGCAGCCATGGCTCGGTATCTACGAGGATCGGAACGTCGCGATTGGTGTGGCATGCGGGCTGGATGGGCACGCGCAGATCGGTAAGGGTATGTGGGCGATGCCGGACCTGATGTATGACATGCTGGCGCAGAAAATCGGGCATGTGCGGGCGGGCGCTTCCACGGCGTGGGTGCCATCCCCCACCGCGGCTACCCTGCACGCGCTGCATTACCACCAGCTCGATGCATTCGCGGCGCGTCGCGCACTGCCGCCGCTGCCCACCAACAGCCTCGACACCCTGCTGCAGCTGCCGCTGGCACCTGCGGGCGCACTCACCCCCGAGGTGGTCGCCGAAGAACTCGACACCAATGTGCAGTCGATTCTGGGCTACGTGGTGCGCTGGATCGACCAGGGCGTCGGCTGCTCCAAGGTGCCCGACATTCACGACATCGCTCTGATGGAGGATCGCGCCACGCTGCGCATCTCGAGCCAACTGCTCGCCAACTGGCTCGCGCACGAGGTGATCAGCGAGGCTGACATCGATGCTGCACTGCGTCGATTCGCGACGGTGGTGGATCGCCAGAACGCTGACGACCCGGCCTACGAGGCGCTGCTCGGCGCCGATGGCCACACCCCCGGCATCGCCTTCACCGCGGCACGGCGCCTGATCGTCGAGGGTGCTGCGCAACCGAATGGCTACACCGAACCGATCCTGCACGAAATGCGGCGCGCAAAGAAGGCCGAGGCGGCGGCGTGATCCGCACTGCTGCACGCATGCGGCACGGCGACGCATACCCTGCGCGATAGGCTTATCTGGTGACCACAATCTCCCGTCTGTCAAAGAAGATCGGCGCGATCGCCGAGTCCGCCACCCTGAAGGTTGATGCCAAGGCGAAGTCCTTGCAGGCCGAGGGCCGTCCCGTGATTAGCTACGCCGCTGGCGAGCCGGATTTCGCGACCCCGGCGCACATTGTCGAAGCTGCGCGCGCCGCGCTCGATGACCCGAAAAACTTCCGCTACACCGCGGCTTCGGGCCTGCCGGAAATGCGCGAGGCAATCGCGGCGAAGACCGCACGCGATTCCGGCTGGGCGGTGCCCGCCTCTCAGGTGATCGTCACGAACGGCGGCAAGCAGGCCGTCTATCAGGCCTTCCAGGTGCTGCTCGATCCGGGCGATGAGGTGCTGATGCCCGCGCCGTACTGGACGACCTACCCCGAGGCGATTCAGCTCGCCGATGGTGTGCCGGTTGCGGTGTTCGCCGGCGCCGATCAAGGCTACAAGGTGACAGTGGAGCAGCTGGAAGCTGCCCGCACCGAGCGCACGAAGGTGCTGCTCTTTGTGTCTCCTTCGAATCCGACCGGCGCGGTCTACTCCCCCGAAGAGACGAAGGCGATCGGCGAGTGGGCTGAATCCCACGGGCTGTGGATCATCGCCGACGAGATCTACCAGAACCTGACCTATGACGGCGTGCGTGCTGTGTCGATCGTGGAAGCCGTGCCGGCACTTGCTGACCGCACGATCCTCGTGAACGGTGTTGCCAAGACCTACGCCATGACGGGTTGGCGCCTGGGCTGGATGGTCGGCCCTGCCGACGTCATGAAGGGCGCAGCGAACCTGCAGTCGCACCTCACCTCGAACGTCAACAACATCGCGCAGCGTGCGGCGATCGCGGCCCTCACCGGCCCGCAGGAGCCCATCGAAGAGATGCGTCAGGCCTTCGATCGCCGTCGCAAGCTAATCGTTGCCGAGCTCAGCAAGGTGCCGGGATTTGTGTGCCCGACGCCTGAGGGCGCGTTCTACGCCTACGTCGATGTGACCGGAGCGCTCGGACGCGAGATCGCGGGGGTCACCCCGACCACCTCACTCGAGCTCGCTGACCTGATCCTCTCCGAGGCTGAGGTGGCGGCCGTGCCTGGCGAGGCGTTTGGTCCGAGCGGGTACCTGCGCTTCAGTTACGCACTCGGTGACGAAGCGCTCGTCGAGGGCATCCAGCGTATTCAGCGCCTGCTCGGGTCGTAGTTCTTTTCGCGCGGGCGTCAACTCGGTGAAGCCTTCGCCGCTAGAGCTCGGTGGCGCTGCAGCACTTCGCGCACGCACCGAGTGGATCCTGTTCGACTCGTGAAGCCAACAACGAAGTGAGGGGCGCCATGACGGAGCTTTTCGCGCGCGAGCGCACCATGCACGAGTTGCGCACCCGGCGAGTGCGGGTAGTCCGCACGGCGGAGGTGGCACCGGGGATGCGGCGGATCACCGTCACGGGCGCTGACCTTGCTGGCTTCACTGCGCACGGACCCGCAGACCATGTGAAGGTGTTCTTCCCCGATCCCGCGACGGGGGTGCTCACCGTGCCCGAACCCGGCGGTGCACGGAAGCCACGCGAGGCGGGTGCCCCGGAGATTATTCTGCGCGACTACACGCCCTTCGCGTTTCGCCCGGACGGCGCGAGCGGCCCTGAACTCGACCTTGATTTCGTATTGCACGGTGATGAGGGTGTCGCTGGCCCGTGGGCTGCGGCTGCGCAGCCCGGCGATGAACTCGGTATCGGCGGCCCGCGCGCCTCACTCGGAGTGCCACACGGCATCGACTCGGCGATCGTCATCGCCGACGAATCGGCGATGCCCGCGGCGGCCCGCTGGCTCGACGCCTTCGGCGCCGACGTGCCGGTAACTGGGCTCTTCTTCGTCAATGACCCCGCCGTCTCGAGCTACCTCGCTTCGCGCAGCGGTGCGCATCGCGAACTGCGCTGGTTCACGGGGGCGGATCGCGCCGCCACACTCGAGCAGGCCCTTCGCGGCCTGACGATCGGCGAACGCACCTTCGTGTTCCTCGCGGGCGAAGCGACCTCGCTGATTCCGCTGCGCCGCTACCTGCGCCGCGAACTCGGGCTCAGCAAGGCGCAGGCAGACGTGCACGGGTACTGGAAACGCGGCGAAGTGGCTCTTGACCACCACGCGCCGATCGATCCCGCGGATCCCGAAGACTAAGCAGGGCGAGGGTGCCACGAGCACAGAGAGACCCTCGACCCTGAGACGCCAGTGGGGGCAGATCCGCTGCGGATCTGCCCCCACTGCCGGTCACACCGACTGAATTACGCCCCGACGACGTACCCGTCAGCCACCGTCAGCGCTTCGTCGATGATCTCGAGGCCGCGCACGAGATCTGCTTCGCTGATAACGAGCGGGGGTGCGATCTGCAGGCGGTTGCCCGCCGCGAACGGCCACAGTCCACCCTGCTTGCAGGCAGCAACCACCGCGTTAAACGGGGCCGCGGCCTCGCCCGCCGCGTTAAACGGAATCAGGGGTTCGCGGGTCGCCGGGTCGCGCACGAGCTCGATCGCCCAGAAGAGGCCCGTACCGCGCACCTCTCCCACCGAGGGGTGCTTGGCGGCGATTTCCGCGAGCTTCGGGCCGACCACGCGCTCACCAAGATCGCGCACGCGCTCGAGAATGCCCTCTTCTTCGAAGATGTCAACGCTCGCCACACCGGCAGCACACGCAAGCGGGTGCCCCGAGTAGGTGAGGCCACCGGGGAAGGGGCGATCCGCAAATGCATTGTGGATCGCCTCGCTGATCACCACACCGCCCAGCGGCACGTATCCCGAGTTGACGCCCTTTGCGAAGGTCACCAGGTCAGGCTTGACGTCGAAAGCCTGGTACGCGAACCACTCACCGGTGCGTCCGAAGCCCACCATCACTTCGTCACAGATCATGACGATGCCGTACTTGTCGCACAACGCGCGCACGCCGGGCAGATACCCGGGCGTCGGCACCAGCACACCGTTGGTGCCGGTGACGGTCTCGAGCACGATCGCGGCGATCGTCGCGGGGCCCTCGAGCTGGATCTGCTCTTCGAGGTGCGCGAGCGCCCGCTCGGTCTCCTGCTCAGGCGTCTCGGCCCAGAAGTTGCTGCGGTACAGGTATGGCCCGAAAAAGTGCACGACCTCGCCGTCAATGACGTCGTTCGCCCAGCGACGCGGGTCGCCGGTCATGGTGATCGCGGTGCCGGTCGAGCCGTGGTAAGAACGGTAGCGGCTGAGCACCTTGCGCCGGCCGGTGGACTGGCGTGCGAGACGCACGGCGTACTCGATCGCCTCCGCGCCACCGTTGGTGAAGAACACCGAACGTGCACCCTCGAAGGAGCGCTCGACGATGCGCTTCGCCAGCTCACCGCGCGCGTCGTTCGCGAACGACGGCTGGATCGTGGCGAGGCGACCGGCCTGCTCCTGAATCGCGCGCACCAGCTTCGGGTGCTGGTGCCCGAGGTTCAGGTAGACCAGCTGCGATGAGAAGTCGAGGTAGGCGTTGCCGTCGTAGTCCCAAAACGTGGCACCCTCGCCCTTGGCGATGGGCACCGGGTTGATCTGGTTCTGCGCCGACCACGAATGAAACACGTAGCCGCGGTCGTTCGCACGAACCTCGCGCTGATCTTCGGTGTCGCCAAACTCCTGCGGTGCGCCGTGCAGGTCGATGTAGTCAGTCATTGATATTCCTCAAGAGCGTAGTGATTCAAAGATTGGATAGGAGCGAGGGCCAAAGGATCCGCTAAGCGGAGCCTGGCTGGGTCTGGCGGGAGCGGTGGGCGATAAGCCCACCGCGGATGGATCGGCTCCGCGTGCGGATCCTGCCCTCGCTCCGGCGACCTAGTTGTTGCTCGGGAAGCCGAGGTCAACCTTCGAGGTGGCCGGGTCAGGCCAACGCGTGGTGACGACCTTTGAGCGGGTGTAGAAGTGGATCGACTCCGGGCCGTAGATGTGTGAGTCGCCGAACAGCGAATCCTTCCATCCGCCGAAGGAGAAGGAGCCCACGGGCACGGGGATCGGCACGTTGATTCCGACCATGCCAGCCTCAACCTCGAACTCAAACTGACGCGCCACGCCACCGTCGCGGGTGAAGATCGCAGTGCCGTTGCCGAACTGGTGCTCGTTAATGATGCGGAGCCCCTCTTCGTAGGTGTCGACGCGCACGACCGCGAGCACCGGCCCGAAGATCTCATCGGTGTGGATCTTGCTGCCCGGCTTCACGTGATCGACGAGCGAGACGCCGATGAAGAAGCCGTTGCCTGCGAACTGCTGCTGGCGTCCGTCGACCACAACAACGGCGCCCTCCGCCTCGGCGCCTGCGACGTAGGAGGCGACGCGATCCACTGCTTCGCGGGTAATGAGCGGGCCCATCTCGCTGGCAGGGTCGGTGCCGTCGCCGATGACGAGCTTCTGCATGCGGCTTTCGATTGCCGAGACCAGCTCGTCACCCACGCCGCCGACTGCGACGACCACAGAGACTGCCATGCAGCGCTCACCGGCGGAGCCATAAGCAGCGGACACTGCCGCGTCGGCAGCCATGTTAATGTCGGCGTCGGGCAGCACCATCATGTGGTTCTTTGCGCCGCCGAGGGCCTGCACACGCTTGCCATTGGCTGCCGCGCGCTCGTAGATGTACTTCGCGATGGGGGTCGAGCCGACGAAGCTGATGGCCTTCACGGTGCGGCTGTCGAGCAGCGTGTCAACGGCAACCTTGTCACCGTGCACGACGTTGAGCACGCCGTCGGGCAGGCCAGCTTCGCGGAACAGGTCGGCGATGAACACCGAGGCGGAGGGGTCGCGCTCGGAGGGCTTGAGAACGACGGTGTTGCCGCAGGCGATTGCGCTGGCGATCATCCACAGCGGCACCATCACGGGGAAGTTGAAGGGGGTGATCGCCGCCACGACACCGACCGGCTGCTTCACCGAGTGCACGTCCACGCCACCAGCGACCTGCTCATCACGCTCGCCCTTCAGCAGATGCATGAGTCCAGCCGCGAACTCGACGTTCTCGAGGCCGCGCGCGATTTCACCGGCGGCGTCAGAGAGTACCTTGCCGTGCTCGCTGGTGACGATCGCGGAAAGCTCCGGGGTGCGTTCCTTCAGCAGCTGACGCAGACGGAAGAACACGTCGGCACGCTTGGTGAGGCTCGTGGCGCGCCACGCGGGCAATGCCGCCTGTGCGGCAGCGATCGCGCGCTCAACGGTCTCAGCGGAAGCAATGGCGACCTCGTGCTGAGCTTCGCCCGTGGCCGGGTTGTAGACCGGCTGCGTGCGTGCGGCGTCGTCGACCTTTTCGCCGGCGATGACGTGGGGAATGCGTGCCATGTGTGTGCCCTCGGATCTGTGAATAGTGGTCGCTGTCACGACGTGTCGATCAATGTGTCTGAGGCGCGCTGGCCCCGTTGGCACAAGTCTCGCAGGAGGACGTGCCAGAAATCCCCTGCAAACCATCCTGATATCAGGCGCACGTCGTACACTTTGTCCGATAGGGCATTCGACTCGCCGCAGCCCCATCGTTGGCCCCGCCGAGGGTTTGGGTGGGCAGAAGATGCTGGAATGCGCGAGCATTCGAGCATCTTCTGCCCAGTTGCCGCAAGAGAGGGAACGAACATGCGTGATGCGGGCGAACAGACCACTCTGCCGAGCGTGCGCGAGATTCTCGCGCTGCCAGAGCTGCAAGCTGGCGCTCCCGAGGTCGTCGCCGGTGCGAGCGGGGTGGATCGCGAAGTGCGCTGGGCGCACGTCGCCGCGGGCGCCGGGGTCGCAGAACTCCTCGACGGCGGCGAACTGATTCTCACCACCGGCGCCGGGTGGCCCACCGACGCAGCCGCACTCTCGGCACTCGCGCAAGGATTCGTGACCGTCGGCGGTGTGGGCGTGGCGGCCGTGGTGCTTGAGCTCGGCCAACGGTTTGCTGCGGCCCCGGATGCGCTGATCCACGCCTGCGAAGAGGCGGAGGTGCCACTGATTGTGCTGCACCGCGAGGTGCGCTTCGTGCAGATTACGCAGCGCGTGCACCAGCGCATTCTGGCCGCGCAGAATGAAGCGCTCGAGGCGCGGGCCGAAGTGCACGCGATGCTCACCGAGCTCGGGCTCAACCGTAGCCCAGTCGACTATGTCGTTGAACGCCTTGCGGAAACACTGGATGCACCGGTGCTGCTCGAAGACACTGGGCATCGCATTGTCGCGTTCAGCACCGCGGGCAGCGACCCCGCGGCGGTGCTTGCTCCGTGGGCCGAGGCAGACGGGCATGAGCCTCAGGCCCCCGCCGATGTGCAGTGGGAGCGCGTCGCTGTGGAGGCACGCGGGCGTCGCTGGGGGTTTCTGACCGCACTGGCAGGCCCGCCGCACCCAGCCGGGCGTCGCACGGTGCTCGAACTCGGCGCGTTTGCGCTGGCGCTTGGCAGACTGGCCGACGCCGAGGGTGAACAGTGGCTGCGGCTGGGTGCGAAACGCATGTTTGATGCACTGCTGGGGGGGCGGTATCGCAACGACGCCGAGCTGAACGCGCAGCTTGCGGCGAGTGGACTGTCACTCGACGGGCGGGTGATCATCGCGGCAACCCTGCGCGGCAGCGGCGCCTTTGGTGGGCACGCCTCGCTCGAACGTGCGACGCTCGAGACCGCTCTCAGGCGGGCCGTGGCGCCCGAGGGTCGCGCGCTGGTGACCCCCGATGCTGACGGTGAGGGCGGCGCAGTCACCCTGCTCACTCTCGTGTCGTTGCCAGCTGGAGATAGTCGCGCGCAGGCGGGCGCCGACCGTGCCGTGCCAGCTCTCGCAGCACGCCTTGCACACGAACTCGACATGCTGGTGCCGGGCACCACCCCGCCGGGGTGGCGGGCACACCTCGCGCTGGGCACGCCCGCGCACCGCCTGCGCCAGGTGGTGGCCTCGCTCGAGCAGGTGCGCGCCGCGGGACGGCTCACCCCAACTGGCGAGGTCGGTCGGGTCACCGTGCAGGTGGCAGAGCGGCAACCACTCGCCCATCTAGTGCGCGCGCTCGCGGGAACACCGGAACTGCAGGAGTTCGCGAGCGATATGCTCGCGCCGCTGCTCGCCGCCGACCGCGCTGCAAGCGCACCGGGTGATCTGGTGCGCGTGCTCACCGCGTATCTCAGCCACCCCACCAACCGCTCACTCGCCGCAAAAGAAGCACGGCTCTCGCGTTCGGTGTTCTACCAGCGGCTCGCCCTCATCGAAGAGGTGCTGGGCGTGGATCTCGCCTCCGGCGAGACCATCGCCACCCTCACCGTCGCCTTGCTCGCGCGCGACGCGCCGGGCTAGGCCACTCCGAAAACGCTAGCGGGGGCGCAGCGGGGAATGCTGCTGCACCCAGCTGTACATCGACACTGCGGCGGCGGCTGACGCGTTGATCGAACGAGTGGATCCGTACTGCGTGATCTCCACCACCGCTGCGGCCGCGGCGATCGCTTCCGATGTCAGCCCCGGCCCCTCCTGGCCAAACAGCATGACGCACTTCTCGGGCCAGTCGAAGGTCTCCATGGGCACGCAGCCGGGCACATTGTCGATTGCAATAATCGGGATGCCCTCGCCCTCAGCCCACGCGACGAGTGCAGCAATGTCTTCGCGGTGTTCGACGTGCTGGTAGCGATCGGTCACCATCGCGCCGCGTTTGTTCCAGCGGCGACGGCCGACGATGTGCACGGTATCGGCAGCAAACGCATTCGCACTGCGCACGATCGAGCCGATATTCATGTCGTGCTGCCAGTTCTCGATCGCCACGTGAAAGGGGTGCCGATGCTGATCGAGATCCGCCACGATCGCTTCCATACGCCAGTAGCGGTAGCGATCCACCACATTGCGAGTGTCACCGTTGGCCAGCAGCTCAGGGTCGTAGTGGTCGCCGTCAGGCCAAGCCTCGGGGCCACCCGGCCACGGGCCGATGCCAGCAGTGCTGCGCTCAGGGTGCGCACCTGCCAACGCCAGTGGATCAGGGTCGCCGTTCATGGTGTCAGTCACCCGCCCATTCTTCCACCTTGCTACCGGCAGCCTGCACGACTGCACTGCCGTTACGAACCGGCAGCTGCAAGCCGCTCGAGTTCAGCCGCGGTAAGTTCAAGCTCGAGCGAGGCGAGCAGCGCAGGCAGTTGCATCGTATTGCGGGCACTCGCGATGGGTGCGGTGACGGTGGGCTGTTGCCGCAGCCACGCGAGCGCGACCGTCGCCACCGCGACCTGACGCTCGGCCGCAATCGCGTCGAGCGCGGCCAGTACAGCCAAGCCGCAATCGTTCAGATACGCGGCAGCGCCCGCTGCACGCACACTGGCGCCAGGGGCAGCAGCATCGGCAGGGGTACGGTATTTGCCCGCGAGGAAGCCGCGCGCCAGTGAGTAGTAGGGGAACACGCCGAGGCCTTCCCCTTTGGCCACCGCACGCAGGCCGTTGTGCTCGTAGTCACGCTCAACCAGGCCGTAGTGGGGCTGCAGTGCGATCGGCAGGTGGTAGCCACCCTCGCGCGCGATGCGGATCCACTCGGCTACCCGATCAGCGGTGTAGTTCGAGATGCCAATGGCGCGCACCTTTCCTGCATCGACAAGCTCCGAGAACGCCGCTACCGTCTCAGCGAGCGGAGTCTCGGGGTCGTCGTAGTGGGCGTAGTAGAGATCAATATGGTCGATACGCAGCCGCTGCAGGGAGGCGTCCGCGGCGGCGCGCACATTGGCGGGCGCGAGCCCCGCAACGCTGGAGTTCGTGGAGACCTTGGTGGCGAGCACCACCCGATCGCGGCTACCCCGTGCCGCGATCCACTCACCGATGAGGGTTTCACTTTCGCCGCCGGAATTGCCCGGTACCCAGTGGGAGTAGCCGTCTGCGGTGTCGACGAAAGTACCGCCGCCAGCGATGAAGGCATCGAGCACGGCGAAAGTGTCCTCGCGATCAGCGGTCCAGCCGAACACGTTAGCGCCCAGGGCGAGGGGGTGATGATGAGGTCTGAGGCACCGATGCGTGCGGGCTGTGACATTCGACATCCTTTCGAGAGTATCTGCGTCCCAGCATGCCCGAAATGGGGTGGTTCTGCAGCGAGCTTCCCTGCTCGCTGCGCTCTGCGCGGAGATAACCACACACTCGGACCGAACTGGGGAAAAAGATCCGAGTTTCTGGCGAAAGCCGCGCGAGGAGCAGAGCCGGTCGCAGCACCGATCGCCGCTACGGGCAGCTACTCGGCGTGGTCGCCGAACAGGTAGGCCGAACCCAGACGCGCAGGATCCGCCCGCAACACCGCACACGACTCGTGCAGCACCACGCGGCCGCGCTGCAACACATACGCCGAGGTACCCACGCGCAACGCGAGCTCTGCGAACTGCTCAACCAGCAGCACACCTGTGCCCGCGGCAGCAAGTTCGGCCAGGGCATCAATGAGCGTGGCAGCGAGCTGCGGCGCGAGCCCCAGCGACAACTCGTCGACGAGCAGGAAGCGTGGCCGAGTGGCCAGTGCTCGCGCGATCACCAGCATCTGCTGTTCACCGCCCGAGAGCACCCCGGCGCGCACATCGCGCCGCTCGGCCAACTGCGGAAACAGCGCGCATGCTCGGTCAAAGGCGTCGCGCGAGCGATCCACCACCGCGATATTCTGCGCCACCGTGAGCTGGCCAAACACGGTACGCCCCTGCTCCACATACCCGATCCCGGCCGCCGCACGCCGATGGGCGGGCCACCCGTCAATACGCTGCGCACCGAGGTGGATCGTGCCCGCTGACGCGGGCAGCAATCCGGCCACACCATCGAGCAGGCTGCTCTTGCCCGCACCATTCGCGCCGAGCAACACGGTGATCTCACCGGCGGGCACGCGCAGGCTCACCTCGTGACACACCATGAGGCCCCCGCGCTGCACCGTCAGCCCGTCGACCGTCAAGGTTTCCGTGTGCACCGACTGATGCGCCTGAACCCGAGCCATCAGGAGGCCTCCCTTCCCAGGTAGGCCGCGATCACGCGTGGATCCGCAAACACCTCGTGCGATGCGCCCATAGCGAGTACGCGGCCACCATCCAGCACGGTGACACGTGTGGCTGCTGCCCGCACGAACGACATGTCGTGCTCGATCACCAGTACGGCGGTACCGAAGACTGTGGGGATCTCACGCACACATGCGGCGAGCGCACGGCTTTCCTCGTCGCTCAGGCCCGCTGCGGGTTCATCGAGCAGCAGCAGCTGCGGCGCTGCGGCAAGCGCCCCCGCCATCTCCAAGACGCGGCGCGAGGCCGCATCAAGCAAGCGCACCGGCACGTCTGGCTCTGGTACACCGAAGAACTCACGCACGAGTCGCACGCGTTCCTGCAGTGTCGCCGCAGCACACTGCTCGTTCGCAGCTGCTGGTGTTGCTGGTTGAACACTCCCTGCTGGGGTTCCCTTTCCTGCCGCGAGCTGCAGATACTCGCCGACAGACAGCGCCTCGATGGCCCGTCCCTGCTGAAACGTGCGTCGCACACCGTGCCGGGCGCGCTGCACGGCGGAAAGACGGTCGAGTGCCTCTCCGCCGAGGCGAACACTCCTCTGCTGGGTGGGCAGAAATCCAGTGATCGCGTCGATGAGGGTGGTCTTCCCGGCACCGTTGGACCCAATCAGCGCGTGCACCTCACCCACGCCCACTGTCAAGTCAACGCTGTCGAGCGCACGCTGCGCGCCATATGCCGCGGTCAAGCCTCGGACGTGCAGAATCGGCGAGTCACCGTTCACGGGCGCAGACGTCGGCGCTGCAACCACCGCACCGGGCAGCGTGCACGTCACGCGCACGTCGCGGAACCTGCGATTCTGTGCCCACCCGCGCAGCTGCTCGGCAATCCCCCCGGTGCCACGCCGCAGCACATCGAACGCTCCGAGTGCGAGCAGCGCGTTGCCGACATCGAGCGGGAGTCCAATACGCCGCAACCCTTCCGGCACGAACACGGCGAACACGCCGGCAAGCACTGCCCCACTCGCCAGGCTTGCCCCGCACAGCACCGCGGTTGCCAACACCACCACAGAGGTGAGCGGACTAAACACATCGGGAGTCAATAGACCGTACTGCCCCGCAAGGAGCCCACCAGCAGCACCCGCGAGCGCCGCCGCAGCCGCAAAAGCGCTGGCCTTTGCCGAAACCACACTGACGCCGAGCGCCGCCGCGCCTCGCTCGCTCGCACCAACGGCGATCCACCGCAGCCCCATACCGCCGCGCCTCGCCCACCACAGCAGCAGTTGCAGCAGCACAAACACTGCCCAGCTCAGGCCCAGGTACCAGCGCGGGTCATCAAACGGCGCCAGCGGGATCACTGGCGTGCCCGAGCCCACACCTGGGAATGCTCCCTGCCGCAGCACGAGATCGAGCGCCGCGGCAAAGCCGAGCGTCACCACCGCTAGTTCCACACCGCGGATGCGCGCGGTCGCCACGCCCAAGCCGGCGCCAATAGGTGCGGCAGCGATGGCTCCGGCAAGGACGAGCAGCGGGAACGGTAGCGTCGGCCACACGAGCGCAATCCACGACACCACCCAGCCGCCGATCGCGGCAAACGACATCTGGCACAGCGTAATAATGCCGGTCTGCCCGGTAAGCACGCCCACGCTGCGTGCAATCAGGCCGCTGACGGCCACGGTCGTCAGCAGAAATACCCAGTACACCGGCAGCGACACCCCCGCGACGGCCAGCACCACCACCGCAAGAGCCCAGGGCCAAGAACTCCCCCAACGCACGCGGGTGGATCCTGCGCCGCCATCTGACGACTGCGCATCAGCGGACAGCTGACTCGTACGATTACCGCGCCGCATCCCACACCTCCCGCCGCCGCAGCCAGATCAGGGCAATGATGATCAGCACAAACGGGATCGCGCCGCGATACTCGGCAAGCCACGAGATGCGCGCACCGGCGCCTTCCAGCGCACCAATCGCAAGCCCGGCTGCGGCGGCGATCCACACCCGTGAAAAGCCTGCTAGCAGGGCGGCAGCGAGCGCGGGCACGATGAGGAACGACATCGTCTCAAAGGTGGGGTTGCGGGTGGGGGCAATCAGCAGCATTGCGAACGCGGCGATCGCACCGGTAGCCGCCCACGCAATCAGTGCCAGCACGCGCGTGTTGATACCGAGCACCTGCACCGTGGTGGGGCGCTCAGCCATCGCCTGCATCCGAAGGCCGAGCCGAGTTCGAGCCAGAATAAGCGTCAGGCTCGCCGCAATCAGCGCGGCGCTCACAATCGCAAAGATCGTGGCGAGGGAGACACGCACACCCGCAACGTTGAATGACACCTCAGGCGGCAGGCTGGGCATCACCCGCGGTGCATCACCAAACAGGCGAAACCCGAGGGTCAGCACCACGATCAACAGCACTGCGGATACCACGAGACGCACCGTGGGTGACGGTTGCCCGAACCAGCGCGCAAGCACGAAGCCACTCACGCCCGCAGTCAGCCCCGCTACCACCATGCCCGCACACACAGCCAGCCAGAAGGCCACGCCGTCACCGACCAGCGCATAACTGACGTAGGCGCCCAGTGCTCCCATAGCCGCGAGCCCCACGTTGACCACGCCGACCAAGCGGTACAGCATCACCACGCACACAGCCAGAATGGCGTACGCGGAACCCGAGATGAGCCCAGAGATCACCCCATCAAGCATGCCGCGTGCCTGCCATTCGAGTCATCGCATGATCGTACCCGAACGCAGTTACAGCTTGGGAACGATCACCCAGTCACTCGCGGTGACCCAGCCATCCGCGGTTGCCTGCACCATGAGGCTTGCGCGGTTCGGGTTGTGGGCATCGGTATCTTCGAAGACGAAGGGCATGCCGAGCAGCGGGTGCTCGATCTCACCGGCGTCGCTCAGTGCCGCGGCAACGGATTCTGCGGTGATGTCGCCTTCGATGCTGCGCAACACCTCGACCAGAATCTCGGCCGCCACATATCCGCCCTCTGACAGTGAGGTGAGGGGCACATCCGCAGCGGTCAGGGTGTCGCGCCACTGATCGAGCGCGGGGTCGTCACCCATGAACGGCACAAACTCCGAGTTTGCGTACAGGCCGAGGGTGCCCTGCTCAGCCAGCGCCGTCGCCACTGCCTCGGAGTAAGCCGAAGTCAGCGTCAGGTAGTCAATACCCTCGAGCACGCCCTGCTGCTTGGCGGTGTTCATAAAGGCCACGGCGACTGGCTCATTCGCATTGAACACCACCGCGTCGCAGTCGGCATCACGCACGGCAAGTAACACCGGGGTGGCATCATCGCCGAGGTTGACGGTGGTGTCCACCAGCGGCGGGTTACTGCCGGTTTCCGCCTTCCACTCCTCGATCAGCTCGAGGTACGTCTCGGTCAGACCCGCAGAATTGAGGATCACCGGGCACACCCGTTCGTGCCCGAGCTCTTCTGAGGCAAAGTACAGCAGGCTAGCGTAACCCTGGATCGTGCCGTTGTTGACCGGCACAATGTTCTGCGACTCGAAGCAGGTCGGCTCCACCCCGGTGCCCATAATCGAGACCACCCCGCGCTGCGCATAGTAGGCCGCGTTCGCACTGCATTCGACCAGGCTCGCCGAGCCCACCATGGCCACGACGCCCGCTTCGTCAATCAGACGTCGGGCGGCCTGGCTTGCCTGCGCTGGATCAGCGCCGTCGTCTTCAGAGATGTACTCGATCATGCGGCCGTTGATGCCACCTTCAGCGTTGACCCGGTCAAACACCGCCTGTGCGGCACCCGGCACCTCGGCAAACGGCGCCGGGCCAGTGATGGAGCTAATGGCACCCACCTTGATGGGCGCCAACGCGGCGTCATCGCCTTCGACCGCGGGGGCGCATCCGGCCAGCAACAGAGCGGCACCCGCGGCGAGCGCGAGCGCGGAGGAAGAGCGAAGTTTCGCTGAAAACATCGTGGGAAGAACTCCTCGTGAGTATGGATTGGTCCCGATGCCTGCGCTCGACGAGCGCTCGAGGGAAATGAAACAGGGAGTGACGGCTGGGTCAGTTACCTGACTCTTTGGGCCAGGTGGGGATGCGCACGCGGGGCATCACCACGTTAAGCACGCGCTTGCGGATCGCATTCCGGATCACCCCGGTGCCGTAGGAGGCGTCATCGACGGCCCTCAGCGCAAGACTGCGCGCGGGATCAAGGCGTGTCGGACGTAACAGGTGGTCGCGCACCGGCTCCCACAGCATCGCCGCAGCAACGCCGCGGGCGAGCCGCGATTTCGGCGCTGCCAGCATCACGAGCAGGCCGACCGGCCACCAGTCACGGCGCAGCAGGTGCCCCAGCCAGAACGCATCCGACCACAGCGACCGCGCGGTCACCTCCGCAGTCACCAGCGCAGGTACCTCAGGAGCAAGAATGCGGCGCTGCCGGGCGAACTCGTAGCCAGCGACGCCCGCGGCGATCCACGGCTTGCGAAGCGCCAGTGCGGCGAGCACGGCTAGACCCGACAGTGAGGGTTGCGCAGGGATCAAGCGCCGCGGGTGACGACGTTCAAGATCGGCTGCGGATCCACCGTACATGGCTCGACGCCCGACGAAGTCCTTCAGCGAGGTGCGCACTTCATGGTGATTCACCACGTCCGGGGCGTAGCGCACACTCCACCCGGCTTCATCCATGCGCCAGAACAGGTCAACGTCTTCGCCGACGCGCAATCCTGGCTCGAAGATAGGATCTGTCACCGCGCTGCGACGCACCAGCACCGACGCTGTCGGTAACCAACCCACCGTCGCCGCGTAGACCACAAGACTCGGTTCGGGGCCCATGTCAAGCTCGGAACGGGTGTCTTCGTAGAGCTCTATCGACGACGTGCCAGTAACGTGCGGGCGCACCCGCGGCGCCACTGCGCCCAACAGCGGGTCGTCGAAGAGCGGCCGTAGCCGAGCGATCCAATCGGGAGCCGCAATCGCGTCCGCGTCGATAAACGCGACGAACGGTGCGGTGCTCGCAGCAAATCCGGCAGCGCGAGCCTCGCCGGGCCCGCCGTTCACCGGCAGCACAATGTGCTTTGCCCCGTGTGCTTCGGCGGCCTGCTTGATACGGGCGGCGTCGGCGCGTGGTGAGGCGTCGTCGACCACGATCACTGGCAGCCCTTCAGCGCGCAAGGACTCGAGAGTGCGCTGCAGCGATTTCGCGTGACGGTACACGGGAATAACGATCTCGACATCGTCAATCACCCGATCCGGCTGTGCGATGGGAAGCGGATCAGCAATCCCGCGGTCGAGTAAATACACTGCGGCAGACTGCTCGGCTTTCGTGGTCGCGGTGAGACCCGCACGCCCAGCGGCAAATAGCTTCCGGGCAAAGGGGCGCACAGCCACCGGCAGAGGGATCACCTGCCAGGGTGAGCCACCGAGCACCACCCTGCCCGACCGCAGGGCAGCCCCCGAAGTCCAGGCGATCGGCATGGTACGGGTGAAGGCCGTCCCGGTCTCAGCACGCGTTGGCGGCACCGGGAACGGGGGCGGCCCCCACTCGCGGTTATGCTGCGGCATCGCCGAGCCGGGCCTCGAACCCATCGGGAATCAAGAAGTCGGCGCGGCTGAGTTCCGAGATCGACGAGTGCCCGAGGCCGAGCACCGCCGAGTCAAGTCCCATGCGCAGCAAATCGAGCACGTTCTCGACACCGGTCTGCCCGTTCGCGCCCAGACCCCACAGGTATGCCCGACCAATCATCACCGCACGGGCACCGAGCGCAAGTGCCTTGGCAACGTCGCCACCGCGACGTACACCGCCGTCCATCAGCACCTCGATCTGATCGCCCACTGCGTCGGCGATGGGGCCGAGGCACCGGATGGCTGCCGGAGTGGTGTCGAGGTTGTTTCCACCGTGGTTGGAGACTGAGATCGCGTCAACGCCGGCGTCGATAGCGCGCTTCGCATCGTCGATACGCGTCACACCCTTCAGCATGAATGGGCCGCCCCACTCTTTGCGCAACCACTCCACGTCCTCCCAAGTGGCGGGCGGGGTCTGCATCCATTCACCGTAGGCGCCGAAGAAGGTGGGGGCTGGGCCGTCTGCCGGCTTGAGGTTCGGCGCCGTGAGGTCGGGAAGACCCGCAAGCATCCACTGCACCGTCCATTTCGGGCGGATGATGCCCTCCGGTGCGAACTTAATCAGCGCAGGCAGGTTCATCTTTTCGGGAATCGCCGGGCTGCCCCAGTCACGTCCGACAGAGAACGACCAGTCGGTGGTCAGAATCAGGCCCTTGGCGCCAGCCTTGCGCGCCCGCTCAACGCGCGCAAGAATCTGATCCCGCGTCCCCGTCCAGTAAATCTGAAAAAAGGTGTTCTCGTTCGCCGCGGTCACTTCTTCAACCGGTTTTGACGCAAAGGAACTGAGGCCCATAATCGTGCCACGGGCGGCGGCGGCGCGCGCTACCGCAACCTCACCATCGGGATGGATCGCCTGTACGCCCGTCGGTGAGATCATCACAGGCATCGAGACGGGAATCCCCATGATGGTGGTCGATAGGTCGCGCGGGGACTTGTGGCCGGCAACATGCGGTGCGAACTGCATCTCTGCGAAGGCATCCATGTTGTCTTGCGGCGTGCGTCCGCGTTCAGAACCAGCAACCAGCGCCGCATACACTGACGGCGGAAGACGCCGCTGGGTGCGCCGCTGCGCCTCGAGCACCGTCTCGAACCATGGGTTCCGCTTCCAGGGCCACAGACTCATCTTCGTCTCGCTTTCTTCGTCACTGAATGATGTTCCGGTCGCCGCACGGTGCTGACAGGCAAAACGCATATGGACGCACGGTCGAATGCAGCCATCATAATGGCACTCGGTGCCAAAATGAAACACCGAAACTACTACCCGAACTCCGGTAGTCGGCGCACAGCGCGCAGCGTCCTATCGAGGCGCAACAGAAAACATCTGCGAGATCGCGGGAGCCACGTCGCGGTGAGAGCGAATGATCTGGCACATGCCGCGACCGCGCGAGGCAAGCTGCCGACCCAGGTCGATGTCTTTCTCACCACTCGCATCAAGCAACACATCGAGGCGCGGCAATTTCGCTGCGATCGGGCGTGGATCGGGGCCAGCATTGTGCACGCAGTCTGACAGCAACACCACCCGTGCGTGCGCCTTCGGTACATGCGCGAGCTGGGCGGCTGCGATCTCGAGGGGAAACGCCACATTCGTGAGCCCGCGCGCAGGAATCCTCAGCACCCGGTCGAGCAGCTGGCGCGGGTTCACTTCCTCACCAAGGTTCAAGAGCACCGCCGCATCCGACCAAAAAGCCACCACGGCAAGCGCGTCGTGAGCAAGCTCCGCTGACAGTGCTCCGACGGTCGCGGCCGCCGTCTTAATCCGCTCGCCCTTCATCGACCCCGAAACGTCGACAAGCAACACCACGGAACGACGCGTGCGAAGCCGTTCACGCACGAGAATATCTTCGTCTTCGGGCACGGGTCGCTCGGCGAGAATCTCAATCGTTGCGTCAATATCGATCTCGTCGGAAGCGCCTCGGTAGGGCACGCTGTGCAAACGGCCAAGCCCGCGCGTTGCGGCGCTGTCACGCCGCGGCTTTGGAATCGACAACCGCTCCGCGATCTGCCGCGCGAGATCCTGTACGGCAGGATCCACCACCGTATCGGTGCTGAGCACGCCTCCTGCGTCGAGCAGTGTCGCAGCCTCCTCGGTTTCACCGGGCGCAGAAACCCCCGGCAACGGGGGCCCACCGTTCGCAACCGTACCATCACCGCGCACGACCAGCCCGCTCTTACCACTCAGATCGTGCAGAGCGGGTGCGGAATCCAGTTCCTTCGGAGTGCGGTTGAGCGGAGCCCCACGGGTTGACGACTTCTTCTCACTGCGCCGCTGCAGCGGCGACTCCGCAGCGACTTCTCTTCAACCCGGTGCAGCCTGATGCGGGTTCAGAATGAAGTGGTCTTCCCAGATTTCCCGCAGCACCTGTTCAGGGGTCAGCTCAGCGGCTTCATCGACGTGGATCCTTCCTGACAACCCCACGATCATTGCGTCGTAGAACATCTCGCCGTAGCCGTCTGCGGTCGCATCACTGATGCCGCGACCCAGCGCGAGCTGTTGCGCGATCATGGCCGTGTCAATGGCGCCTCGCACACTGGATCCCTGTCGCACGTCGTCGTGTTCGCGGGTGGCGCGCGTAACGGCTACCGCGTCACTGGCGATCCGCTCACCGAATTCACCCGACAGCCCAGCACGCCGCAACACGATCTCGACTTCGGCAGCCTCATCCTGATAGGTGATAGCCAAACGGTTGAGTCGATCGTGCACGCTGGTCGACAGCCGAGAAGTGCCCACGTTATCGAAGGGATTCATCGAGGCAATGACGCGGAAGGTCGGCAACGCGGTGACCTTGCCCACCCGCGGCACGGTGATCGAACGATCCGCCATCGCAGTCAGCAGCGTGTTGAGCGTGTCTTCAGGGGCGCGGTTGAACTCTTCGATGTACAGGAACCCGCCGGTCTGCATCGCCTCAAGCAGCGGACCTGCCACGAAGTTGTCGGGTGAATAATCTTCGCGCAGCACACGCGAAGGATTATGGTGGCCGACGAGCTTTGCAGGGGTGAGATCAGCGTTACCCTCAACGAACAGCAGCGGGATACCCCACTCGGCGGTGATTGCCGAGAGAATGGTGGTCTTGCTCGTGCCAGGGGGGCCCTCCAGCACAATGTCACGCCCGGCTGCGACCGCCGCGAGCGTCAACTCAAGTTCGCGTTCACGGCCCACTACCCGGGAGGCAATGCGCTCGCGGCTGGCAGCAAAATCTGATGGTGCAGGTGGTGTCACGGGAGTCCTATCCGTTGACGAATGAACGGGCGAACCGGCGCGGGCTCCTGTCCAGCGCCGATCCGCCCCTCTGTTGATGTCAATCCTACTTATTGATACTGAAGCCTGCGTCAACCGGCAGCGTGACACCGGTGACGTACCGGCCCATGTCGCTCGCGAGGTACACGATCGCGTTCGAGAGGTCAACCGCCTCAATCAGCGGCACCGGCAGCGCGTTCTGCATTGCCTGACCCATCGACGGATCCTGCTCGAGGAACTTCTGCATGGTTTCGTTGACCACCATCGGGGTGTTGACACCGGTCGGGTGGATGGTGTTCACGCGGATCGAGTGCTTCGCGAGGTTGTTTGCATAGGCTCGCATCAGACCCACCACACCGTGCTTGGCAGCGGTATACGCAAGGCCACCGGGAGTATCCCCACCGATGCCGTGCAGGCCAGCCGTCGAGCTGGTGAGGACAATCGACCCGCCGCCGCGCTCAATGAGCGCTTGCCGCGCAACCTCGACGGTGTTGTAGACACCGGTCAGGTTAATGTCGACGACATCCTGCCACTCTTCTGCCACAGGGTTCAGTGACAGCGCTGCGATACCGGCGTTGCCGAGCACGATGTCAACGCCGCCGAGCTGTGCGACACCGGCATCGAACGCTGCCTGCAGCGCCGCGCGATCGCGCACATCAGCCTGGGTGGCTACGATCCGGCGGTCGAGTGCCTCAACCTGCGCGACCGTTTCGGCGAGATCCTCTGGCGTTGCCATCGGGTAGCCGACCGTTTCCACCTGCGCGCACAGGTCAACAGCGATAATGTCGGCGCCTTCTTGTGCAAGACGCACTGCGTGCGAACGGCCCTGCCCGCGCGCGGCACCGGTAATGAACGCAACTTTTCCTTCGAGTAGACCTGCCATCAGTGACTCCCTTGTCTCGTCTGTCTTGTCTTGTGTGTTCAGTGTGAGTTCGCGCCGCACTTCTCGGCGTGGGGGGGCGAACTGTGTGCGGCGCGAGCCTGCACAGTTCGCCCCCGCTCGATTTAGTACTGGGTCAAACCGCCGTCAACCGCCAGCGCGTGACCGGTCACCCACTTCGACTCGTCAGATGCGAGGTAGAGCACTGCGTTCGAGATCTCGCGAGCCTCCATCATGCCGGGGATCCACTGCGTCAGCATGCCGGTGAGGGTCGGGTTCTCCTCCATACCCTTCACGAAACCACTGTCAGCGACGCCCATGATGCCCTGCGCCATCGGCGTGTCGACACCACCCGGGTGCACGCTGTTCACGCGGATGCCGTCCTTTGCGAGCTCCTGCGCGAAAGACTTCGTCATGCCGGTGACGCCGTACTTTGACATGTTGTACGCCAGGTTCCAAGGGCCGGCCTTCAAACCATTCGCAGAGCTGGTGAGGATGATCGATCCACCGTTGCCAGCCTCGAGCATGTGCGGCAGAGCTGCCATGACCGTGTTCCAGACACCAATCAGGTTGATGTCGAGGGTGGTGCGCACAATCTCGGGGGTCATGGTGTGCCAGGGGCCCACGATGTCCACACCGGCGTTTCCGGCGACGATGTCGATGCGGCCGAGCTCAGCAACACCCTGCGCAACAACGGACTTCAGTTTCTCAAGATCGCGCACGTCGCAAGTCTGTGCCACGATACGACGGTCGAGCGCCTCAACCTGACGTACGGTCTCGGCCATGTCCTCGGCGGTTGCAGTGGCGTACGGTACGTTCTCGACCTGCGCATCGATATCGATGGCGATGATGTCGGCACCTTCCTCAGCGAGGCGCAATGCGTGTGCCCGGCCCTGCCCGCGCGCGGCACCCGTAATAAACGCAACCTTGCCTTCGACTCTTCCTGCCATGGTGTTTCCTCTCGTGAGTGATCCCGGCTGTGCACGCACCTGTGCACTGCGCCTAGACGCGAAGCACCAGTGCGTCACACCGTGTTCGATCGATACTAGTGACACTGGGTGCCAATGGGAAGAGATCCTCAGGAGGCACTCGGTGTACAGTCAGTGAAGTCGAAAGGTAAGCCGATGCAACACGCAGAAGCAGCGTCGCAGCGCAGCGGGCGCGCCCCCGCTACCAGCCACGGCGAGCTCAGTCACATCGCACTCACCATGTTCTTTGAACGCGGTTTTGAACGCACCACGGTCGATGACATCGCCCGGGCTGCGGGAATCGGCCGACGCACCTTCTTTCGTTACTTCACCTCCAAGAATGACCTCCCCTGGGGCGAGTTCGATCCTCTCCTGCTCGACATGCGGGCGCGCCTCGCAGCGATCCCCGCCGAGCAACCGATCATCGAAGCCCTCCGCCTCGCTGTGGTGCACTTTAACCGTTTTCCGGCTGATGTGCTGCCGGATCACCGGAAGCGCATGTGGCTGCTGCTGAATGTGCCGTCACTCACCGCACACTCCACGCTCAAATACGAGGCATGGCGGGGTGTCATCGCCGATTTCGTCGCGGACCGCAGAGGCGAGCGACCCAATGACCTCACCCCGCAGACCATCGCATGGGCCTGCTTCGGATTGTGTCTCGCTGCGTATGAGCAGTGGCTGGAAAACGATGACTCGGAGTTGACCGAGCTACTTGACGCCGCATTCATCACCGCGGAATCGATTTTTGGTTTCGCCGAGACTCCCGCCGGGACACTGCCTGCCGCACCGGAAGGCTGAACCAGGTGACACACACGGTGATCGTGGGCGGCGGGGCAGCGGGTGCAGCACTCGCTGGACGGCTCAGCGAAGACCCCCAGCGCACTGTCACCCTCATCGAGGCAGGGAGTGCGGACCCCACTCCGCCCGAGCTACGTGACGGCGGTGCGATGCCCGCGGTCGCAGCCAATCACCCGGCGAATTGGGCCTACGGTGCCGAACTTTTTCCTGGTCGCGACACGATCGTGCCCCGAGGGCGTGCCCTCGGCGGCTCAAGCACAATCAATGGCGGCTATTTCGAACGTGCTCGGCCTCAAGACTTCGCCCGCTGGGCACGAGTGGGCGGGGCTGCGTGGGAATTTTCCGCGGCGTTGCCGCTGCTGCGTTCCCTTGAACGTGACTACGACTGCGGTGCCGAGCCCGGACACGGCAGTGCTGGGCCGATGCCGGTTGCCAGGCCACCGCTAGAGAGTCCGCTGGCCGCCGCCTTTATGGCAAGTGCGCGAGAGCTTGGCTTCACCGACGAGCCCGATAAGAATGCTCCGCACAGCGCCCCGGGCATCGGACCGGTACCTTCAAATATTGTGCGCGGGATCCGCGTGAATACCGCCGTGGCGTACCTCGAGCAGGCCCGCGAACGTCCCAATCTCCGCATGCTCGATCACACACAGGCACTGCGCGTCTGCATCGAAGGCGGGCGCGCAACCGGAGTCGACACCAGTGTTGGGCATGTGACGGCTGACGAAGTCATACTGTGTGCCGGCGGCGTCGCCACGCCTCAGCTGCTGATGCTCAGCGGTATCGGGCCCGCCGCGCATCTGAGCGAGCACGGCATCCCAGTGATCGCCGATCTACCGGTAGGCACGGCATTTAGCGACCACCCCAATGTGGCCGTCGGCTGGCACCCACAGCGCACACTGCACAACGCGCGAGAGCGGTTCGCCTTCCCCGCAGCGCTGAACCTCGACTCTTCAGGGGTCGCGCAGCGTTACCCCGAGGGTGATCTTGAGATTCTGCTCAGCGTCAAACCGGTCGGTGAGCTGCTCACCGGGGTGCCGGACGCCGTACCGTGGCCCGGGGCTGACGCGCTGCAGCTGCTGGTGGCGCTACAACGTCCACACAGCCGCGGGCGGCTCAGTCTGCGCAGCGCGGATCCACTCACACCACCGCGCATTGAGTATCGCTACCTGAACGATGCCGACGATCGTGCGCGGCTGCGTCTGGGCGTGCGGACTGCTGCTGCACTCCTGCAGAGTGACGCCTTCGCCGAGTTATTTGCACGGTTTGACTCGCTAGATGCGGCGACGCTGAGCAGTGATGATGCACTCGACTCGTGGCTGCGAGCGAACCTGGGCACAGCGATTCACCTCAGTGGATCTGCGCCGATCGGCCCCGTGCTGGACCCGGCCGGGCGGGTGCACGGCGTGGCCGGGCTGCGCGTCGCGGATACCTCGATGTTGCCGGATGTGCCCAGCCGCGGGCCAAGCAATACCGCCGTGTTCATTGGGGAGTTCATGGCACGTCAGTTGCGTGTTGCTGCCGCCACGCAGTGAAGGCTGCCGGATCGTCAGTGATCACGAGGTCGAGCTCCTGCACGGCAGCGAACTGCCATTCCGCAGCCTGATTAAGCGTGTACACCGCCGCCCCCAGTCCGCGCGCATGGATTGCCGCTATCGCGTCAGGAAAAGCAGCATAGAGGGCTGCCTTTGCCCCCACTGCGGACACCCCGAGCTCGACGGCGAGGTCGATCGTGTCGGTGCCCAGCTCGCGGGTGAGGAGCATCCGTGCGAAATCGCTTGCGCTCTGTTGCAGGCTCTGCATCGTCGCCAGATTGAACGACAGCAGTACCACGCGATGCGTCATCTGTTTTTCCCGTAGGTGCCGCAACACGGGGGCGAGTTGCGCGGGAGTCCAATCATCTTTGAGTTCGATGAGCACAGATACCGGTGCAGGCTCGAGCACAGCCATCGCCTCTGCGAACGCAGGCACCTTGACCCCGGCAAATTGAGGCGCGAACCACGACCCGGCATCCATTGATCGCAGCTGCGCAAACGAGAATTCACTCACCCGTCCCGCTCCATTGGTGGTGCGGTCAACCGTGGGATCGTGGATCAACACAATCTGGTCATCGCGGGTACGGCGGAGGTCAATCTCCACGAACTCGGCGCCCGCATTGAGCGCAGCGGTGATTGCAGGCAGGGTGTTCTCCGGGGCAAGGTGCTTCGCGCCGCGATGCGAGACAACACCCGGCGCGCCGTCGCTTTGCAGGGCGCCAAAACGTTGCAGGGCGCTGGTGGCGTTGGCATGCGGGGTGGCGCCGAGATCCACCACCAACAAGACGGTGAACACCCAACTCAGCGCTGCCGACCACACCCACCGACGGCGCGATCGCCAGGCACTATGCGGCGCAATCGAGGTCACGACTCCCCTTCCGTCACACGCGACTCTGCGTGTGACGAACACCCTAGCGGATCTCGTTACCGTTTTGTGATGTTACGTGCGAGAGTGTCGTTTTTGCGCAGCGAGCACCGTGAACGTGCGGTCGCGTGCGAGCTGTCGCGTGGGGCCGATGCACCGCTCCACCAGGGCGCGATATCGCAGGTGCGAGTTAAACACGAACCGCAGTTCGCCGCCGGGCTCGAGCACATCGGCGCAGGCGGCGATCAGCCGCTGCCCCACTCCTTCGTGCACAGTCGCCCCCGAGTGGAATGGCGGATTGAGCAGAATCAAATCCGCCCACTGCGCGGGCACCGCTTCTGTCGCATCTGCACGGTGAATCGCCACACGATCAGTCACCCCGGCGTCAGCCACGGTGCACGCGGTGGCCGCGACCGCCGCGCGCGACTGATCGGTCGCAATCACGCGTGCCTCCGGAAACGCCAGTGCGGCTGCAGTGGCAATGACCCCGTTGCCACAGCCGAGATCAACGATGCGCGAAGAGTGCGTCGGCGGAGACTGCCGCAGCGTGCGCAGCAGCAGGCGGGTGCCGTGATCCAGTGTCGCCCCGCCAAACGTGCCACCGAACGCTGCCAAGCGAAAAGCAAGTTCCGGGTCGGTGCCCCACACCGGGAAACTCGGCGGGGCGGCCGCCACCTCGGATCGCGGCCCCCGTGCGCGCAGCACTCGAGATTTGCGATGGGCTAGCCCCGCCTGCACCTCAGTGAAACTCCGCCCGAGCACCTCGTTCATCGCACGTGTCATGTGTTTCACCCGCCCACCCGCCCACACGAGCACTTCCGGGTGCGCCCAGCGCGCGATTGCCTGCGCGATCTCCTCGAGCGCGGCAAGACCACGCGGCAACTGCACCAGCACCAGCCGTGCCCCGCGCAACAGCTCTTCCCCGAGCGGCAACTGCAAGACATCGGCACGGAGACCCAGGCGATCGGCATTGGCGATCAGGGCACGCTCCTGCAGCAGTGGATCCTGATACGCGCGGACTTGTCGTGCCCCGAAACGGATGCGAGCACCTAGGGTGAGCGCGCCATGTCGGTCACCGATCGTGACGACGGTGCCGGGGGGCGCTTCGTGCCCACCGGCGATCCACTCGGCGGCAGTTTCGAGCAGCAGTTCGTCGGTCGCATCGTAAGCCTGCAACTCGTCGGCGTCGAAGTCGGGCTCTCGCGAAAGCTGGGCGAAGAGGCGCTCGAGATCCGTCACCACAGCATTCTGCCATCGCAACTCCGTGCTGGGGGCGAGCTTCGAGCTATCTCAACGGGAAGTCACCGCACCGAAACGGCGCGCGATGACCGAGACGAGAGCAGGACGCGCCAACAGCATCGCAGCCACCATCACTGCAAGCGAAACCACAAACAGGATGAACCCGGTCCAGTTGTCAGCGAATGCTGTCGGATCGAGCGATCCCTGCGCCGCATACATGTGGTTGAGATTTCGCAGCGCGCCAGTCGAAAGGACCAACGCGACATGCACCACGATGAAGACAGCGAAGTACAGCATCACTGGAAAGTGCACCAGGCGAGCCCGTTCAATTGGGAACCAACGAGTGAGACGCGATGAATTTTTTGGCCAGAATGCGCTCAAGCGGAAACCGGTGACCGCTGCCAGAGGAGCGGCAATGAAGATAGTGGTGAAATAGGCGAGCACCTGCAGCGAGTTGTAGTTCACCCAGCCGTTTTCGGTTGGCCAATCGAGCGAAACATACTGCAGCAGCGCCGAGAGCGCATTCGGAATCACATCCCAGCTCATGGGTACAACCCGCATCCACTGCCCGGAGACGAACAGCAAGACAATGAAGACGAGTCCGTTGACCAGCCACAGCAAGTCGAGTGATTGGTGCAACCAAACAGTCAGGCTGACTTTACCCCGGCGGCCTGTCCAGTAGGCAGGCGGTCGCTCCTCGTGTCTGATTCGCCAGCCCGTACGAATGATCAACAGCATCAGAAAGGCATTGAAGAAGTGCTGCCACGCCAGCCAGGCGGGAAAACCAACAGGAGCGCTGTCTGGAAGGTGGGTTTCTCCGGGGTAGGTCAGGAGGAACTCTTGCACAGCGTCGAAGCTCACGAGCCAGCGAGCCCCCAGCACCAACACGGCTGCCACGGCAATGAGCGCAATGCCAGCAAGCAGCGACGCACCGAATATTTGCTGGCGACGAGTGAACGGCCCGAGATAGCGATCGTCAACCTGGGGAGTATCTGCCGCAGCAGAATGCTTTGACGCATCCGATTGAGCCGCAGGAGTAGCGCTAACGGAATTGCTCGCCCGAGCCGCGTCTGCAAGTTCAGCGTGTTCTGATTGCATGTCTGGCGCCGGTGCAGCGCTAGACGCGAGAAGGTTACTCGTGCTCACTTTTTCTGCGTGCGCGGGCCAGAAACCTGCCGCCGGCCACGGTTCCCCGCCGATGACCCGGGGAAGGCCGCGACGAACGGGAGTCCGGGCGCCGCGGGCGTCGTTCGAGACGGGGGTGTCTGCCTTGAGATTTACCGGGGCAGGGGAAACTGCCTGATCCTCAACCGGGATGACAGGATCTATAGCCGCCCCCGCAACCGCACCAGTTTCTGGCCACGGCGCACCTCCTGGAACGCGCGGTAGTCCCCGGCGACGCACTGCACCGTAGGTAGCCACGCGGTTACGCCTTTCGCTCTTCAAGCGCGCTGATCAATTGCGGCACAACAGTGAACACGTCGCCAACCACTCCAAAGTCGGCAACGTCGAAGATTGGCGCGTCGGGGTCGGTGTTAATCGCCACGATCGTGTCGGCGGTTTGCATGCCTGCCAGGTGCTGGATCGCACCAGAAATTCCGAGGGCAATGTACAGCTGCGGTGATACGGACACGCCAGTTTGCCCGACCTGCGCAGTTTTCCCGATGTAGCCTGCGTCCACGGCAGCGCGCGAAGCGCCCAGCGCGGCCTGCAACACGTCAGCGAGTTGCTCTGCGATGGCAAACTGCTCAGCCGAACCCAAGCCGCGACCGCCAGCCACCACACGCTGTGCCCCGCGAAGCTCCGGCCGAGAACTCGTCGCCTGAACACGTTCGACCTCGCCCAACTGAGCCATTCGGCGCGGAGTTTCTGCAACCAGGAGTTCCTCGGCGCGCAGCTCTCGCGGAGTGGCCGACGCTTCCACGGCACCCTGCCGAAGCGTGATTACCGGTGCTCCCCAAGTCGGCGCCGAGGCAACGTCGTAGGAGCCTCCGTACACGGAATGATGGGCAACCACACCCAATTCATCGCGAGACAACTTGATCACGTCAACTGCAAGCGCCAAGCGGGTACGTGCCGCAAGACGCCCGGCGATGTCTCGACCCTCGATCGAGTGTGGAAGCAGAATCGCATCGGGTTGCACGAGCTCTGCCGAGGCAACCAGCGCGTCGACGGCTTGACATCCCTCTCCGTTACCCTCAGGAACTCGCAGGACCTGCGAGGCCCCCAGTTGCGCGGCCTGTTCTGCCAATTCGAGGCTGCCACCAACAAGTACCGCAACCGGCGTACCGACCTGCGCGGCGGCAGTCAGCAGACCCCCGGCGGAACTCGCAAGCTCAAGAGTCGGCGTGACCTCAAGGAACACAAGAATGGCATCACGTGGAAATTCAGTCACCTTCGGCCCCCTACACCAGACGATTCTCGAGCAAGAACGCCGCGAGTGCGTTTCCTGCATCGCCCTCGTCAACGATCTTTACACCTGCCTGACGACCTGGACGCTTACCGATCGCGATCATGATCGAACGAGCGGAGTCTTGGTCTTCGGCATCGACACCCAGATCGACCAGCGACACCGTTTCGATCGGCTTCTTCTTGGCAGCCATGATCCCCTTGAAGTTGGGGAATCGCCCATCGGGAAGTGCTTCGGTAATCGAAATGACCGCGGGCAGATCGGCGGCGACCGACATGCTGCCGTAGTCATTGATGCGCACGCCGGTGATCTTCTGCGCATCGAGTACGACCGCGCTGAGATTCGTGACATGGGGCATGTCGAGGTGTTCCGCCACCATCGCTGCCATGACACCGCCAACTCCGTCAGTCGACTGGTTGCCGACGATGACCAGATCGGGCTCAACACGCCGTACCGCAGCGGCCAGGGTCTCGGCTGTCAGGCCCAGATCCGCGCCAACCAGCGCTGAATCATTCACGTGCAGCGCAGAGCTCGCGCCCATCGCAAGGCCCTTACGCAGCGCGCTCGCAGCGGACTCTGGTCCAGCCGTGATGACAACGATCTCCGTTTCAGGATGAGCATCAGCGTATTTCAGGGCGACTTCAACCGCACGTTCACCCACCTCATCAAGCACTGCGTCGCTCGCACCGCGATCCGCAAGCCCTGTTTCAAGATTCAGGTGACGTTCACCGTAGGTGTCGGGTACTTCTTTCACAAGTACGGCAATCTTCATCTTCTTCTCTCCCGAGACATCACTGTCTGGATGTCCTTCTTAATGGCAGCGGGACGCACAGGTGCGAGCCTGGCTCAGCAATTACCGCTGAATCTGAAAGTTGAACACACTCTGATCAAACTGGTTGTACTGCTCGTAATCAAGCAGCTCGTAGAGGTCCGCTCGGTGTTGCATTTCATCGAGCTTTGAGGTCAGATGCCCTTCGTCGATGAGCGTATCGAGCGCGCGCGAGGTTGCGCCCATCGCGATCCGGAGCATAGAAACCGGCCAAATTACCATGTTGATGCCGACGCTGCGCAGCTGCTCAACACTGAACAGGTCGCTCTTACCAAACTCCGTCATGTTGGCCATAACGGGCACATCGACAACTTCGCGAATCGCTGCGAACTCTTCGAGGGTGCGCATCGCCTCCGGGAACACGACGTCAGCGCCTGCGTCAACAAGCGCCTGCACGCGCCGCTGTGCAGCCTCGAGTCCATCCACAGCGCGAATGTCGGTGCGGGCGATGATGACAAAATTGTCATCACGGCGCGCATCAACCGCTGAGCGGATGCGCTTGGTAGCGGTGTCTTCATCGACCACGCTCTTGCCGTCCAGGTGGCCGCACCGCTTGGGATTCACCTGATCCTCGATGTGCGCACCAGCAAGCCCGGCATTCTCAAGAGTCTGGATCGTCCGCGCAACGTTCATCGGCTCGCCAAAACCGGTATCGGCGTCAATAATTGCCGGCAGCTCAGTCATGCGTGCGATCTGCTCACCACGAGATGCGACCTCAGAGAGAGTCGTCAGGCCGATATCCGGCAAGCCAAGGTCAGCGGCGACCACGGCACCCGAAATGTAGACACCCTCAAATCCCTTGCGCTCGATCAGCCGCGCTGAGAGCGGGTTGAACGCTCCCGGAAAGCGGAGGATCTCGCCGGAGGCAAGACGCTCTCGAAACAAGCGGCGCTTCTCAGCTGCAGTTGTTTTGGAATACAACATAATGTGAATCCTTCCTATAAGTGAACTGTTGGCAGTGGCGTCGGACGCCCGGTGTGCCTACGACCAATAAAGATGTACCTTGCGCATGACCGCGCCTAAGCAACCAGGCCCGAGCCCCGGCGCATGACGCCTATCTGTGCAGAACTGCTCTCGCCATCGACTGGTGAACGTTCAGACTCAAGAAGTCTCAAAATGCTCGACAGTGCATTGTGCAAGTGAATGTGCGTCGCATGGGCAGCAAGTTCTGAGTTACGTCGCGAGATTGCTTCTGCAATCAGACGGTGCTCTGCAACGGACTGCGCGAGACGCTCCGGCCGGGCTCGCGCCATGCGTCGCACCCGCACGAGGTGTGTGCGAACGGTGCGAAGCGCCGCGTTGAGATACTCGTTGTCCACCGCATCGTCCATCGCCTGATCAAACCGCCGAATGAGCGCGTAGTACGCATCGAAACCAGATTCGGGATCAAGTTCAACCCCACTAAACTCCTCTGCGAGTTTCGCGAACTCGACCGTATCGCCTCGTTCGGCGGCAAGCGCAGCGGCCGATTCTTCCAGAGCGCGGCGGACCTCAAAGAGTGCCAAAATATTCTCGCGGTCGATCGCTGTGACCACCGTCATTCGCGGTGACAGTTGCACGACCAGCCCGTCGGCGGTGAGACGTCGAAGTGCCTCTCGGAGTGGCGTTCGGCTGACACCCAGCCGCTCTGCCTGCTCTACTTCTCCAAGCGCGGTGCCCGGGGCAAGGATCCCCGACTGTATCTCTTCAAGGAGGGACAAGTAGACGCGATCACTCGTTTTGAGTCGCCCTTGATCCTCTTGCTCCATGTTCATATTGTACACAAACTATCGATATTTGGGCAAAATAGCCGAAATAACCGTTTTTGCGTATACAAAGACGCGGTCTTGGCGCAGGTCATGGCAGGCCACTGCAGCGCTGACGCACGGGTCGCGGAAGCGCTTTCTCCGAAGCCAAAGGCACTCTCCACCATGTGCTATTCACCCACATCAGCCGAGGACACGAGCGCCACCGCTTCAATCTCGATCAAGCATTCTTCGCGCACCAAAGATTTCACGACCACGGTCGAATCAGCCGGGTAGGGCGCGGAGAACCACTTCTTACGCAGCTCGACAAGATCGGGGAAGAAATCCCGATCGGTCAAGAAAATCGTCACCTTGACCACCTGCGAAAGATCACTTCCTGATTTGCGCAAGACTTCACTGAGACGCTGGAAGGCGATGTCGCCCTGTGCTTTGAAGTCTCCGACGGCGAGAGTCTGCCCGTCATCTGTCATTGCAACCTGTCCGGAGACAAACACAAGCTCGCCGACTCGCATCGCGGGCGTGTACGCGGCTCGCTCGAATTCAGGGCCGTCTGCCCCAATCGGAACAATGGTGCTCATGCGATTCCTCCGCTCGTCAGGCGCTGCAGTGGAGACCGCAACAGCGATGTCACCCGATCCAACCGGGTCTGAGGGTCGAGAAGTTCCGCGATCAGGGCGGCGGTGTGTGTTTCTGTAAAGCCTGCGCTCAGGAAGTTGCTCCGGGCCTTCTCTGCTATTGCGTCTTCTGTCAGCGGTCGCGTCGCGCCTCCGAGCACATCCGGAATCTCGTACTCCAGTCTCCGCCCATCCGCGATGTCTAGCTGCACTGCTGCGGGGAATCGTGTCGGGAATCCACTGTCATCCCAGACTTCGTAGCTCACCCGGTGGGCGATAGACACGACGGCATCGTCAACCTGACCAACAAACGCCGAGCCGTCAAGCTCTCCGTAACGAAGCATCCACGCCACCACGTATGGCAGACTCCAACGCGCGCCCCGCAAGAAATCTGCGGGGCGCCCGTGATGCGACGCTTCGAGCCACTCGAACGTGGCCGAGATGCGGCGGATGCTACGGCTCTGGCCGCCACACCACCAGATCGGCGCTGCGGCGCACTCGGGTACCGCGGCGCATCGTGATGACCTCGCCGGCAGCGCCGGCAGCGAACACCCGACGCTCGGGACGGTTGAGCAGCTCATCGCTCAGTGCGCGCTCAAGTTCGCGCACCCGGTGCTGCAGCTCGTGCACCTGATCTTCGAGCTGCAGCACCCGGCGAATACCCTCAAGGCTCAAACCCTCTGCTGACAGGCGGGCCACCTGACGCAGTCGATCCACATCATGCAGTGAATACCGTCGGGTGTTGCCGCTCGTGCG